>CALFVP010000023.1 GCA_937928175.1 uncultured bacterium
GCTAACCTTTCTAAACCAATATTATACAATTCACTACCCACCGGATAAGATAAAGCCAACTCATAAAAAACAACATCAAAATCACTATCACTGTAAGAAATAAGTTTTTTCTTAAAATAATTTTTAAACTCCAAAGAATCACTGTTAGATAACATAATAACAAACTCAACTAAATTACTACTTAAATTATTTTTGTACTTTTCCAAAAACTCAAAAATTTTCACATAACTTTCCTTTCTAGCAATCATTAGTTTAAGATACAAGTCATAATCAACGATTCTATCACTAACGTTAATCATATTCCAAGCTTTGTCAAAATCCATAATCTGATAATAAACACTGGAAGCAAGATAACGAATATCGTCTAAATCGTAGTTAGAAACTACAAACTCAATAACCCTATCAAAATCCCTGTAATCTTGTACATAAATTTTTGACAAAAGCAAAAAGTAAAAAACCTCAGGTATACCAATAGTATCTATATTTCTATTACAAACCTTCAAAACACTTTCATAATTTCTCTCAGAAAAAAGAAGCTTAATCAAACTGTAAATTCCAACTTTATTACTACTGTTAATTAAAAGCAAATTTTTTACACTTTCCTCAAAAATGTGCTTAATACCAACCTCAGAAGAAACATCTACAATCCGTTCCCAAACAAACTCATCCTGAATATTCCTACTCAAAACAATGTTATAATACCTATACAAAACATTTGTAAAAAAACTAAAACCAACCTTACCACTGTAATAAGCATCACTAATGTAAAAAAGATTCTTAACGTAAAAGTAAGAAGGCACATTGGTATATTTAGAAATTTGTTCTTCTAAAATTTCAAAAGCTTTAAGGGAATCACCACTATCGTAAGCTTTCATAGCTTTGATGTAAAACTTCTGAAACTCATCAGCAAAACCTAATAAACCAAACCAAAAACCAAGTAAAACAAATAAAAACCTCATCATAAAATTAAAAATTTTACTCACTGAAAACTATAACAAAAAAAATACAAATATTTCAAGTTAATAGTATTAGAAATACTTAGAAATACTTTGAAATACAAAATTGTTTACTTTGATAATTGTTTACTCAAACAAAGGAGTTTAGAAATGAGAAAAGATTTTCTTTTAGAGATAGGAGTTGAAGAGATACCACACAATTACCTAACAGACGCACATAACCAAATAAAAGAGTTATTTAAAGAATTTTTCAAGGAAAACAATCTAAGTTACTTAGAATTAAAAGCGTTTTCAACACCAAGAAGATTAGCGGTACTTGTTGAAGGACTTTCTGAAAAACAAGAAGATAAGAAAATACTCAAAAAAGGACCAGCAAAAAATATAGCTTATTCCCAGAATGGTGAACCAACACAAGCATTAAAAGGATTTCTAAATTCTCTATCTTCACTAGAAGGTGAGATAAAAATACTAAAAGAAGGTGAAAAAGAATTCGTATTCTTTGAAGGAATACAAAAAGGAAAAGAAACAAAAGAAATATTAAAGGAAATACCCAAAATAATAGAAAAAATTAAATTCCCAAAGACAATGAGATGGTCAAACATTGGATATTATTTCGTAAGACCTATTAGATGGATTCTATGCCTCTTTGGAGATGAAATAATAGAGCTAGAGATAGCAAAAATAAAATCATCAAACATTACCAAAGGACATAGGTTTATAGGCGAAAACTTAGAAATAAAAAACCCAAAGGATTACGAATTTCTTCTTGAGAATAAAGGTAAAGTAATACCTTCACCAGAAAAAAGGAAAAAAATAATACTAGAAAAAATAGAAGAAATAAAACAAAAACTAAACGTTGAACCAATATTACCAGAGAAACTGCTAGATGAAATAGTAAACTTAGTTGAATACCCAGAGTGCGGAATAGGAGTTTTCAATGAAGAATTTTTAAAAATACCAAACGAGATACTAATATCTGAAATGATAGATCATCAAAAATTCATACCACTAAGCCAAAACGGAAAACTAGCAAACAAATTTATAATAATAACAAACACAATACCAAACGAGAAAATAATAAAAGGGAACGAAAAAGTAATATCAGCAAGATTAAACGACGGGAAATTCTTATACGAAGAAGATACCAAAAAGAGTTTGAATTTCTTTATTGAAAAAACCAAAGAACTAATATTTTTTGGGGGACTTGGTACAATACACAACAAGATGAATAGAATGAAAAGTTTAGCTGAAATAGTATGTGACGAACTGAAAATAAGTAAAAAAGATGAAATAGTAAGAGCATCAAGTATATGTAAATTTGATCTTACAACAGGAGTGGTTTACGAATTCCCTGAATTACAAGGTACAATGGGATATTACTATTTACTTGCATTCAATGAAAACGAAAACGTTGCAAAATACGTAAAAGAACACTACAAACCAGTATCATCGGATGATGAGTTACCTACAACAGAAGGCGGTAGCATAGTATCGATTGTGGATAAACTTGATAATATATTTTCACTATACTCAGCAGGTAAAAAAGTATCAGGATCAAGCGATCCTTACGGACTAAGAAGACAATTAGTAGGAATAGCAAGAATATGTATAAACAATACCTACGATCTAGATATAAATAAAATATTTGAAAAAGCATCAGAAATATACAAACCTGTAGACAAGGAAGAAACAAAAGAAGAAATAGAACAATTTGTAAGTGCAAGACTTAAAAGCTTCTTTAAAGAAATGGGATTTAAAACAGATGAAATAGAAAGTACTATAAAGAAAACAACAAACCCATACGATGCATACCTAAGAGTAAAAGCAATAAAAATACTAAGAAATAAAGGAGACTTCATTGAAGTAGCAACATTATTCAAAAGAGTAAGAAATATACTAATAGAAGCAAACTTCTCAAACCCCAAAAAAGTAAACAAAGAAATACTTTCTGAAGAAGAAAAAAAATTGTACAACTTAATACTAGCAAAAAAAGAAATCATATCGGATTACATAAACAGTAAAAAATATGAAAAATTACTAGAAACTTTACTAGACTTTAAAGAACCAATTCATACTTTTTTCGAAAAAGTGTTTGTAATGGATAAAGAAATAGAAATAAGGGAAAATAGGTTATCTATACTGTATGAGCTGTACGACACGTTTGATAAGTTTATAGACTTTAACGCTATGGAATTCTCTTAACCACCTCTAAACTCTTCAACAACTTTCACCTTTAATTTGATCTTTGAAATTATATCATCAACTTTACTCTTAAATTCAACTATAGTTTCAGGTGGCAACAAATGATTACTATACCTACTCTCATTAACAACATCAGAAATATACTCAATATGCTTTGAGAATTCTGGTAGAAAATTTTTAAGAGCACTACAGTACTCTTCAATTCCCATAGACCTCTTGTAAGGGAAAACGTAAGAAGTATACAAAAGCATGTCAATAAACATTTTAACTATAGTCTCAATTTCTTCAATCTTCTCTTTAGAAAGATTTTCTTTTTCCAAACGCATCGAAGCAATTAAATCTTCTTCAATACTCTGCGGCACATAAAATTTCTTCCTTCTAAAAAATAACCTACTAAACACACCCCAAAACCAATTAAAAAACTTCGTAATCAGATAAACAAAAATTTCATAAAACCTAACAAAAAAACTTAAAACCGGCACATCTTTAACGTTAAAAACATTCTTCAAAATAAAACCTATAAAAACAACTATCAAAGTACCAAACAAAACGTATTGCAAAAGAACAAAAACCAATCCCCAATTAAATCCCCTCTTTTGAACTACATTAACCTTAGGAGGTAAGTATTCATTAGTAACACTTTGAGACATCAACCTTTCTCTTATCTTTTTTATCTCTTCCTCACTTACCCTCCTCTCCTTAGAAATAACTTCGTTTATTTTATCCCTAATAAAAACATTCAACACACTTGAAACATTTTTGAACACAAAATAAACACCTAAAGATAAAACTACCGAAACTAAAACAACCAAAAAAGAATACAAAAACGTAAACTTAACAATTTCATTTAAAAAACTAATATTCTCAATTGATAACTTTTTTACGTAACTTTCCTCTAAAACGTAAGCCTTTGAAACATTAATAACTAAAACCAACGAACTTAACACAAGCAAAACTATGTAAACAACAGTTAAAATACTACTAAAAAACAAAACAGAAATAGAAACAAAAACTAGCATAAAAGAAAAAGTAAACAATAAATTCCTGAAAGAATTTTTAACACTTCTTCTTTCAAAATACTTTTCATCAAAAACTTCATCAACACTAACACTAGTAGCAACAGCGTTAGAATAAGCAGAAATAAGTTCATAAGAAAAATTAATAGTCCTAACAATATAACCATTAAAAATTCTAATAAAAACCCAAAATACAAAAGATATTCCAAAATCTATATCCAAAAACTCACTTACGTTTCTTTCGAAACTAAACCCTTTCAAAAAAATAAAATTAAAAAGTAACAATAAAAATATCTCAAATATCGTCTCAAAAATACTTCTTAAAAACCTACTACCAACAAAAAGAGAAGAATTAGTATATATAGAAAAAGAAAGTATAAAAACAAAATAGATAGGATACCAGTAAAAGTAAGGAGAATCGTAACCACTGATAAGTCTAACAGATTCCACAACAATACCAAAAAAAGAAAAAGAAATAACAAAAGGAACTAAAACGTAAACAAAAACCCTCTCTTGAAAAACAATATCCAAAATACTACTACTCCTCAACATCCTACACTAAATTATCATACCTCACCAAATACATTATCAAATTACTCAAAAATCTATACTCTCTACCAAAGATAAACGTAAAGGTTTTAACAAAAACAAGTTAACATAATTTAAAAAATTTAACTCTATAAAAATGTTTTACTAAAGATGAAGGTTTTGTAGACAAAGAAATTTTCGAAGACTAATTTTACGTATTCCCTAGTTTCGTGATACCTTATAGATTCAACGAAGATATAGGGATTTTCTGGTTTAGTTGAATCGTACCAACGTTTAACTGCTGTAGATCCTGCGTTGTAAGAAGATACGGTAAGAAAATTTTGAAAATTTGTTGGGTACTTATTAAAGAAATTTATGAGTTCTCTTATATGAGCAATACCTAGGTGTAAATTTGTATCCACACAAAAAACATCTATTACAGAAATAGAGTTAGTAGTTTTTAAAAACCTTTTAGCAGTTTCATTAGCTGTAGGGAAAATTAGTTGCATAAGTCCCATGGCGTTAGCTATAGAAACAACAAAAGGTGAGTACCTACTTTCCTGTCTCATGATTGAATAAACAAAACTAACATCAACACTGTAAATACTAGAGTAATAACTTACTTTCTCAAAAAAAGGTTTTGGGTAAAGCTCATTTAAAAATGCTAAAACGACAACTGCCATTTTGTCAAAAATTTTGTCTCTGTAAAGTCCTACCTTCTCGTAAGATCTAACTACATAGTCAACCATACCATACCTTTCGTAATATTTAACGTATTTAAAATTTGGTACAGGAAAAATCTTTTTAATCTCAAAGTGAACATCCAAAACAATACCTTTACTAAACAAAAAGTTAATATACTCATTTTTGACATTATTAGTTAAATCAAAGTTAGTGTAATTAAGAGAATCAATAATTTGGTCTTTAAACTTAGAAGATTCTTTAAGAACATCTACGTTATCATTTAAATTCAAACCAAACTTTTTGAACAAAAATTTTAAACCTATTATGGAATTTAAACGCTTAACGTTAGGGCTGCCTAGGTAAAAATTTAAAGTATTAGTATAAACTGTGTAAAGATCATCGTAAATACTTTTTAAAAAAACATCGTTACTTTCTAAAAAATCTAAAGCACATAAGTATTCATAAGTGAATGGATAATTAATAAGTATAGTTTTTAACAAACTAACTTTTTCAGAAAAAGAATCACTTAAAAGGAAATTAAGCCACAAGAATTCTTTTTCCCAACTAGTATCTTTAGTTCTCTTAATCATGAAATTACAAAATTCTTTAACGTAGATAATATTACTTAAACTAAGATTATAAGAAACAAAAGTTGCATAAAACCTTTTGGTAGAGTAATTTAAATCAGCCACTGAAAAATAATTCGTTATAAAATTCAAGTAAACTTCTTTCTCTAGTATTTTATAGTTAGCCAATACGTATTCCAAAAACTTAATACCACCACTTTTCAAATATCTCAAAGCAACACTATTAAAATCTTTCAAACTCGTATTTGAATAAAGTCTAAGATTTAAAATTAAAATATCATCGTAGTATATCCCATAATTATTGAACAAAACTTTATTACTAGCGTAAACTTTAATAGTATCGGAAACTAAACTTTTAGCAAGAGTGTAATTTTTATTCTCTAAAGACAAGTAAGCTTTATAGTAATTTTTAACCAAACTAGGTAAAGAAGACTTTAAAATGATATTAAGACCATCAGAACGAAACCCAGCATTTAAAACATTTTTGCCAATTTGAAAAAAATACCAACTACTCGAATAGCTACGTTTTTTAAGAATATTAACAACATCGTAAACATTAAAATTTTTGCTTATACTCCTAAGTAAACTAGAAATAAAAACACAAAACCTATCACTAGAAAAAGGTAAGATTTCTATTATTCTTTCAATATCCTGTTTTTTAATAAACTTAGTAACAGAATAGGAAGGTATATACTCTTTAGATAAAAAAATACTATTTCTAAATTTGTAATAGCTTACAACATCACTTAAGTAATTTAAATAAGCATTAGAAAGGCAACGGTCTATAATAACATCAGATAACTCAAATTCTCCAACTTCGGATAAAGAAAAACCTACTATCAGCAAAACGTTATTAGAAAAAAATTTATCATTTATATAGAAATTAGTAAACTTTAAAACTTCACTATAGTTTGATAACTTGTAAAGAGAATTAGCAAAGACATAGTAAAACTCTGGTTCTAGGTTAGTAACGTGATTAGATAGTAAAAAGTAATGAGAAACAACGTTACTGTAATCCATACTATTGTAATAATCCAAAATTTTATTGAAGAATTCTTTAGAAATCTCTACTTTAACTTTTAAAACTGGTGAAGACATACTTATATTTAGAAGAGCAAGAAAAACAAAGAAGAATTTAAAAAATTTTTTCATAGAATTAGGGATGTGAAAGTTAAAAAACCAAAGGACGTTATAACAAGTCCTTTGGTTTAGGTCTATTTAGCTTACAACGTACTCTGTTTCAGCATCAAAGATAATTAGTTTTTCTAGGTCAACAACAACTTCTCTCTTTTCACCTAGTCTTACATGAATAAATGGATCAAACCTTGCGATGAATGGGTGTTTTTCAGTAGCAAAGTAAACGTACTGTTCGGCTCCTAGTATTTCAGTAATCTCAACGTTAGCTGATATAACATTCTCATTAACTGTTCCGGTATAACTACCTCTGTCATACAAGAATTCTGGTCTTATACCCATTATAACTTTTCTACCAACGTATTCAGAGATGTTTTTAAATCTACCTTTAGGCAGGAGTATTCTAAATGATCCTTCATTGAGGTAATAATTATCTCCGGATTGTTCAACGATAACTTCCAAGAAATTCATAGGTGGGCTACCAATGAAACCTGCAACGAATTTGTTAACTGGTGAAGAATAAACTTCAAGAGGTGTACCAACTTGTTGGATTTTACCATCTTTCATAACGACAATTCTACTACCTAAAGTCATAGCTTCAACTTGGTCATGTGTAACGTAAACAGTTGTAACACCTAACCTAGCATGTAGTTTACTTATCTCAGCTCTCATTTGAACTCTAAGTTTAGCATCGAGGTTTGAAAGAGGTTCATCAAATAGGAATACTTTAGGTTTTCTAACTATTGCTCTACCCAAAGCAACTCTTTGTCTTTGTCCACCTGAAAGCTGCTTTGGTTTTCTATCAAGAAGTGCTTGCAATCCTAATATTTCAGCTGCTTCTCTAACTCTTTTGTCAATTTCTTCTTGTGGAACTTTTCTAAGCTTTAAACCAAAAGCCATATTCTTATAAACACTCATATGAGGATAAAGAGCGTAATTCTGGAAAACCATTGCAATGTCTCTATCTTTTGGAGGTATGTTATTAACTAAAACGTTATCTATCCAAAGTTCACCCTCAGAAATATCCTCAAGCCCTGCTATCATTCTAAGAGTTGTAGTTTTACCACAACCAGAAGGACCTACAATAACAATAAATTCTCCATCATCAATATCCAAATTAAAATCGTCAACAGCTCTAACGCCGTTATCGTAAATTTTCGAAACATGCTTAAGAATAACTTTAGCCATATCTTCCCTCCTTTCGTTATACTTTATTGTAAATGATAGAAATCAATTTGTAAAGAATATTTTTAAGATCTCTTCTATGCACAACAATATCCACAAATCCATGATCTCTAACAAATTCAGCTCTTTGGAATCCTTGAGGTAGTTTTTCCCTTATAGTCTGTTCAATAACTCTAGGACCAGCAAACCCTATTAAAGCTTTAGGCTCAGATATAATAACATCTCCAAGCATGGCAAAACTAGCAGTAACACCGCCAGTAGTAGGATCAGTCAAAACAGAAATATAAAACCCTCCACTTTCTTTGTACTCTCTTATAGCAGCAGAAGTTTTAGCCATCTGCATCAAAGATAAAATACCTTCATGCATTCTTGCTCCACCAGAAGCTGAAAAAATCACCAAAGGCAATTTATGCTTAGTAGCGTATTCCACAGCTCTAGTCACCTTCTCACCAACAACACTGCCCATACTACCACCAAAAAACTCAAAATCCATAATAGCTATCTCAACAGGTATACCATATATCTCACACCTACCAGTAACAACAGCTTCGTTTAATTTTTTTTCCTCCATTGTCTTTTTTATCTTATCTCTATAATATTCCTTACCATCAAAAAACTCTAAAGGATCAGAAGAAACTATATTCCCAAATTGCTCTTTAAAAGAACCTTTGTCTGCTATCAACTCCAATCTCTTTAAAGCACCAATCCTAAAATGATGATCACAATTTATACAAACTCCCAAATTCTCTTCAAAATCAGATTTATACATCATGTAATCACAATTAGGGCACTTAACCCAGAGATTCTTATCGTTATCCACCATATCTCCCCCAGCATCTTGAGAATTATCAAAAAAAATTAATTTCAATTTCAATCAAAGAAAAAATATAATTTACTAAATGATAGAAGTGGAAATAAAAAATTTAAAAGAAAAAGTAATAATAACCATGAAAGGACACTCAAAACACTCAAAAAAAGGAGAAAATATAGTATGTGCTGGTATATCAGGAACATTGCAATTTCTAGTCATACATCTTTTTAACAACCTAAAAAGGAAAGGCAAATTTAACTTATCAAGCGGAGAAGCTTTTATTGAAATAAACATCCAAGAAAACGATAAAACAATCATAGATTCTTTCATCGAATACCTAAAATTGATTGAAAAAAGTTACCCCGGAACATTATCAATAAGAAATACTTCTTAACATATTCATAATAATTCTTCTATCCCCAGAAACACTTCTTAAAAAACTTTCAATAGACTCAATCATAGGAGTATTTTGCGGAAACCTATTACTATTAGAAAACATAGAAGTAGATCTAAAAATATAATCACTAACAAAATTAAACTTATCAACAATATCATTACTCAACTCTCTAAAATAATCACAAACAACATCTATTCTCAAATAATCAAAAATTCCTCTACCTAACAATCTGTAATTCCTATCACGACCTAAATCTACAAAACAACTATAAACA
>CALFVP010000024.1 GCA_937928175.1 uncultured bacterium
AAAATGTTTAGACAAAACCTTCATAAACTTTAAAAAGTATATATAAGTATATACTAACTTTCAAAAACTCTACAAAAATCAGAAAACACGCACCAATTCCGAAATTTACCAATATGAACCAAAATTTCATACTCACAATAACGATACTAATATCACTGTTAACTGTAATGTTAATTTTTTCTTTCACTTTCTCAAAAGGTGGTATAATAGATACAATAGAAAAAGAAAAAAATATAAGAGATTTAAAAAGTAAGATAGAAAAACTCAAAACAGAAAACAAACAAAAACAAAAACAGATCGAAATGTTAAACAAAAATGAAGATTACAGAAAATCAATAATCAAAGGACTAGGAATAGAAATAGAGGAAAACGAATATATTTTCAGGTTTAACAGTAAAAATTCCTTACCTGCAAACCAAGAAAAAATAGAATACCAATCACAAAAAATACTCTCTTTTATAATCCCGATGTTCATCCTGCAAATAATAATAATAACGTTAATTTTCCTCAAACCATCAAGAAACTAAGAGAGAATTAACTTAATTTCTTCAAGAATCTTTAAAGCCTCTATAGGAGAAATGAGATTAACATCTAACTTTTTTATTCTTTCAATAGCGTTTTTAACGTTTTCTGGCATATCAAACATAAAAAGAGAGGGTTGAAAAAATTCTTCTTTTTTTATTTTTTCCTTTATAGCTTTTTGGGATTTTTCAAGTGTTAGCAATAGTTCACTTGCCTTTGATACTATTTCCTCGGGTATACCTGCTATTTTAGCAACGAATATACCGTAACTTTTGTTAGCAACACCTTTAACAACTTTCCTTAAGAATACAATACTATCGTTATATTCTCTTACAGCCATTGTATAGTTTTTTATACCTCTTTTTTCATCATCTCCTAACTTTGTAAGCTCGTGATAATGAGTAGCAAACAGAGTTTTACCGTACTTTTTAGGGTTATCAGCAATATAATCAATTATAGCCCAAGCAATTGAAACACCATCGTAAGTAGAAGTTCCCCTACCAACTTCATCCATAATAATAAGGCTTCTAGGTGTAGCATTCCTAAGAATGTTTGAAACTTCTATCATTTCAACTAAGAAAGTGCTTTGCCCTAAAGCAAGGTAATCACTTGCACCTATTCTTGTGAATATTTTGTCAATAACCCCTATCCTACATTCCTTAGCTGGAACGTAAGAACCTACATGAGCCATAATAGATATAAGAGCATTTTGTCTAAGGTAAGTTGATTTACCTGCCATATTGGGACCTGTTAAAATTATTATTCTACTATCCGTATTGTTCATATACGTATCGTTAGGTATGAATTCTCCTTTTGGCATATACCTCTCAACAACAGGATGACGTCCACCCTTTATTACAAATTCATCACTGTCAGTAACCTCAGGATAACAATAGTCATTTTCAACAGCCAAAAGACCAAAATTCGAAAACACATCTATATCACTTACTATGTCCGAAATTCTCTTTAAATCCTTGTAGTACTTAGAAAGTTCAGAAAGTAAGTAAGAAAATATTTCTTTCTCCAGTGAAACTATTCTTTCAGAAGAATACAAAAACTTGTATTCAAGTTCTTTAATCTCAGGAGTTACAAACCTTTCAGCGTTAACAAGTGTTTGTTTTCTTTCGTAGTAAGAAGGTACAAGATGAAGGTTAGGCTTTGAAACCTCTATGTAAAACCCCATAACTTTATTGTATCCAACTTTAAGAGATTGAATACCTGTTCTATTTCTTTCTCTCTCTTGTATTGCATCAATGTACTTCTCAAAACCATCTTTCATCTCTCTAAGTTCATCCAACTCTTTATTCACACCAGGTTTTATAACTCCACCATTCTCAAAACTGTTTGGCGGATTGTCATTTAAAGTCTTGTCTATCAAGTTAATCAATTCAAAAACACTACTAGGTACGTAACCTAAATACTCATTAATGTAACCACCTAGCACATCAATAAGACTAACAAAAGATTTTAAAGAATTTTTCAAGTTTAAAACTTCTTTAGGTGTTGCACTTTTAAAGAATATCCTGCTACTAATTCTTTCAATATCAGCAATCCCAGAAAGAATACTTCTCACTTCCTTTACTTTGGAATAATTCTCAAAGAAAAATTTTGTTTTCTGAAGTCTATTTCTTATAACTTCAACATCAATTGAAGGGTTAAGTAGCATCTTTCTGAGAAGTCTACCCCCCATCGGTGTTACAGTACTATCAAGAACTTCAAGAAGAGTGTACTTTTTACTACCATCAAGCATGTTAGAAATTATCTCTAAATTTCTTATAGAAAACTCATCTATCTCCATATACTTTCTATTGTCTATAAAAGATATACTCGATATTCCAATATCATCAGACATCTTAGTTTCCTCAAAGTATCTAAACATAGCTCCAATAACTATTTTAACTTCTTGAGATAAAGATTGCTCTAAGTTTGCTTTTTTGCTATGCTTTTCGAATATTCTAAGACATTCACCTTCATCAAAAAACCACTTAGGATAAGAAGTTATGGTAATACCTTTAAACTCGTTTAGTACAGAAGATATAACATCATTTGAAAGTAAATCGTTAGAAATTAACACCTCAGAAGGTTTATACTTAGCAAAAAGTTCTCTCATATCTTTCTTGAGAGAGTATACCTCTTCTTCATCGGTAAGCTCATCAATAGGTTTTGAAGTTTTAACAACTTCAACAAGTACCTCACCCGTAGATACATCTCCAAGAGAAAAGAATAAATCTTTACCTACAGTGTCTATAGTCATAAGAAAATTGTTAGATTTACTTTCAAGCATATCAACATCTGTTATAGTCCCAGGTGTTATTATTTGTACAACTCCCCTTTTAACAATTCCCTTAGCTAAAGAAGCATCTTCCAATTGCTCGCATATTGCAACCTTATATCCACTTTTCACAAGTTTGTATATATAACTACCAGAAGAATGCGCAGGAAAACCACACATCGGTAAATCGTTTCTAGAAGTTAAAACAATGTTAAGCACCCTTGAAGCTTCGTAAGCATCATCACCAAAAAGCTCATAAAAATCACCTAACCTAAAAAGAAGCAACTTATCCTTATGCTTCTCTTTTATAGAAAAGTACTGGCGAACCATTGGCGTTTTAACGTTTACATCATCAAAAAGCCTTTCCTCTAACATAAAATAAA
>CALFVP010000025.1 GCA_937928175.1 uncultured bacterium
AAAGTATACAATTCATTTTTTAATTTTCTAGTAGATATATCTAAATCAATATACTACTCTAAGAAAGAAATGTTTTTACTAACCTATGAAATCTCAAAAAGTGTTGAGGAACTACGAGAAACACAAAAAAGCATAGATTTACTATCAAACTCGTTTACTTCATTATCTCAAAAATTAAACGAATTTGTAACCAATTCAATAAACTCTTACAAAGGGTTTAAAAAATTCCTTGAAATAGCAAAATCTTTGGAAACACTAAGTAACAAATTCAATTCAAAATTGAAAGAAATACATAATGTCAATACAGAAATGTACAGCAATATAAATGAAATTGTAAAAAGTGCAAAAACTATTTCAAATATCTCAGAACAAACACTTATACTGGCAATGAACGCATCAATCGAAGCTTCAAAAACGGAAAGTGCCGAAAAAAAGGGATTTATGGTAATATCAGACGAAATAAGAAAACTATCGGAAAACATGACAAAATTCTCAAAAAATATAGTAGATGAATTGCAAGCAATAAAAGGTAAATCAAATACAATGAAAATATCGTTTGAAACCTTAACGGAAGAAAACAAAGCGATAGAAGAAACATCCAAAGAAATAGAATCGATTTCCTCTAAATCTCTAGAAACATTTAAAAGTATCATAGATTCAACAGAAGCAATATCATCAGAAATTAATAACATCTCTTACAAGATATACAATTCCACCGAACTCATTCAAAAATTTTCAGATGAATATAAAACAATACTTAATAATTACATATCCAAAGTAAAAAGTAACCTTTCAGAATCAACGGAGCGCATAGATGACTTAAGAGTACTACTATCCAGAGAAATAAAAATAAAAAATTCAAGATTAATTTTATCGCTATCAATAGCTGATCACATGCTTTGGGTATCCAGATTGGAAGCATTTTTAGAAGGCAAAGGTATGATAGATGAAGAAGTTATATTTGACCATACAAAATGTAGGTTAGGAAAATGGTACTACTCTGATCTTGTTTTTTACAAATACAAAGAGTTACCTGAATTTAAAAACATAGAAAAACCTCACGAAAAACTTCATTTATTAGGTAAAACCATTGTTGAAACTAGAGATAAAAACCCAGAAGAAGCAAAAAAAATGTTTAACGAGTTACTTGAGTTATCGAGTATTATAATTAATGGACTTACGAAGTTATTAGATCTAACCACCGAAGAAGACCTTGAAGAATCTAGTTAAACCTTTATCTTCATCTTTTACTTTCATGTTTTCTAATCTTTGTGCGATGTGTTTAAGGTGTAAAGTAACTTGTGAATTTGGGAAAGAAATAACAAAAGGCTGCTGTCTTTTAACAGCAAATTCAACTGATGGATCTTCTGGTATAAAACCTATGCTTTCGATCTTTACCCCGAGAAATTGTCCTGCAACAGTAGATATTCTATCGGCAATTTTTATACCTTCAGAAGGATTTTTAACTCTGTTAACTATAAGTTTAACATTTGATGATAGTTTTAATGATTCTGCTGATATTGCTTTTATGATTCCGTAGGCATCGGTTATAGCTGTTGGTTCAGGTGTAGTTATTATTATAGTTTCATGGGAAGCCAAAACGAAGGATATAACGTTTCTACCTATACCAGCAGAAGTATCTATTATGATTATATCGTAATCCGACAAACTTTTAATTTCTTCTAAGAATTTTCTTCTTTCTACATCATCAAGTTCGGCAAGTTGAGTAAATCCTGATCCAGCGGCAACTATATCCATTCCTAAATCTCCAACCTTAACTATTGCATCTTTAAGTGATACCCCACCTTTCATTACATGGTACAAATTATACTTTGGTATTATTCCTAAAACAACGTTAACGTTACCAAGTCCAAGATCTCCATCCAAAACTAAAACCTTTTTACCCATTTTGGAAAATATTATACCTAAATTTATAGCAACGTTAGTTTTTCCTACTCCACCTTTACCACTTGCAACAGAAATTATCTTAGGTTTTTCAATGGACTTTACTTCACCTAAAGCTCTTTGCAATCCTTTAAGTTGCTCCTCCATAATCATATATCCCTCCTCTCATCCAAAGCCATATACACAAGATCCACCGGTCTAAAGGTAGTAATATCCGCTTCAACCCTTTGACCGTTAGTAACAAAAGACAGTGGAACTTGTGTTTCACATAACGCAGCTATAGATGAACCTAATGTATTAGTTTCGTCTATTTTTGACAAAATTATATTATTATACCCAATAGTAGAATACCTATTAATTATATCTAACATATCTTTATACTTCGTTACTGCGCTCATAACTAAAGATATCCAAACATCGTATTTTTTAACAACTTTAACGTGTTCTTTAAGATCGTTTATAGTCAAAGTATCTTTTTGGCTTGTTCCAGCAGTATCGATAAATATAATATCACTATCTGAGAAAATATCAAGAGATTCTCTAAGTTCATCTTCATTTCTTATAGATTTCATGGGGACTCTAAATATTTCCGCAAAAGACTTTAGTTGAAAAGAAGCACCAGCTCTATACTTATCAAGAGAAAAGAATACAAACTTTCTACCCTTAGTAGCTCCCCAAAGTAAAGCTAGCTTAACTATAGTAGTTGTTTTACCTACACCGGTAGGACCAACAAGCATTACAATCTTAGGTTTTTTGTTAATAAAAAGTTCCGTAGAAGCAACTTTTAAATCAGATGCAATCAAGGACTTAACTTTATCGTAAACCACGTAAAAGTTCTGTTTTTCTTCTTCGCTAAGTTCATTATCAACTCTTTCCAAAAGTTTATCAATAAAACCTAAAGGAAAATCTCTTTCGATCATTTGTTTTCTAATCATCTCAAAATTTGATTCTTTTGCCTTAAGATATGAAGAAGTTATTTCTTTTATCTTTTTGTTTTCTACCATTACTTCTTGTATCATTTTTTTAAGTGTCTCTATTTCCTTGTACAAAGGAGAATTAACAACATCTTCATCGCTAAACTGTAATTTACTATTAGATTTAGTATTTTGCTCAGTAGTAACTTGAGCAGAATTATCTCCTTGATCCAAAACTTGAAACCAAACTTGGTATACTATCTTACCGCCAATACCTAAAAACCCCTTTTTCTTAATAGGTTTTTTGGTAAGTATTATAACTCTGTCAGGTGATATATTCCTTTTTTTTATCTCTTCATACAACTTTGATCTAAGTTCTTGGATATTCTCAACTTCTATACTAAAATAATTCATTCTAAGCCTCCACCTGACTCAACTCAATAGAAACAAGATCAAACTGCTCAACACCAAACGGTGGGACAACTTCATTGTAAGAGATAACAACTAAATTCTTATACATCCTTAAGGTAATTTCTTTAATGAGTCTTCTTATTCTAGTAGAGCATAAAACCACAGGTGTAAGCCCCCTTTCTATCATATTTTTAACTTTCTCAGATAACACATTCAAGAAATCCCTTAGAATATTTGGAGGTACAGAGTAAATAAAACCATTTTCAGTCTCTTTTATATAACTAGCAAGCAAATCTTCCAATTCAGGATCCAGTAGTATAACACTAATGATATTATCCGGACCTGCATACTTTTTTAGTATCTGTTTAGCAATAGACTGTCTAACATTTTCAGTTATAACCTCAGGGTTTTTAGTATACTCAAGTGAATCTGCTATAGACTCAAGTATAGGTATTATATTTCTTATAGATACACCTTCTCTAAGTAAATTTTGTAAAACTTTCTGTATAACACTTAAATTTTTGTTAGGCTCAAGAGAATCAACAACCGCAGAGAAAGAATTCTTTAAAGTATCCAGAATTGATTTTACTTCTTGTCTACCCAGAAAATCACTTGCGTGATCTTTAACAATTTCGGTCAAATGTGTAGCAACAACAGAAGTAGCATCAAAAACATCAACTCCAAATGCTTCAGCTTGTTTTTTACTATCAACAGTTATCCATCTAGCAGGTAATCCAAAAGCAGGTTCTTTAACATCTATTCCTTGAATGTTAAAATTACTTGGTGGGTTTATAACCATAATTCTATCTGGGTAAACTTTGTATTTACTAACTTCAACACCTTTTATCTTTACA
>CALFVP010000026.1 GCA_937928175.1 uncultured bacterium
TTTATTTCCCTGTAGTTATTTCCAAAAGAATGTACCATTCCGTCGATTCCTATCCAAATTTCTGAATCTAAAATTTCAGCAACGGAAAACTTAGCATTAGCTGCACCAGAAAGGTTTAAAGGAGCTTCTGTACCATCTATAAAATACGCACCTAAAAACAATTGCCAAATATAATCCGATGTTCTTTGCTCAGCATAAAATCCACCACCATCTCTACCCACCAAAGACAAGTTTGTTGTATCCTCCCCCATACCCGGCATTGATACAATACTACCATCAAAAAATTCAATAGGTCTTAACAAGTAAGGTATACCTCCAAACCTAGCAATAGAAGAAGAATCTACATAAAACCCATTATTATCCACTTTACTATCAATAACGTTACTCACACCAAAAACACTAGAAGATATAACCCAAGAGTTAAACCACCCTATAATGTTTTCCGGATCATCAAACCTTAAAACCCTATACCTATAGAAAGGAATTATCTTAACTTTTGCAGCTTTATAGAAATAGTTAATCATAAGGTTATCAACAGATACATGTTTAAACTTGGTAGTAGGCTGAACTATAAGGTTAGCAATACCGTAAATATCTGAAGTTAATTCTAATTTTGTACCAAAATTAACAATAAACTCAATATTATCCAAACCAAAGTAAGGATCAGTAGCAACGTTATTGTAAACGTAGTTTGATTGCATGTATTTAAAATCACCAACACTTATAAGATCACCTTTAAACTTAACAGCACCAAAAGATAAATAACTACCTAAAATCAAAGATAAAACAACAAAAATAAACTTTCTCATACAATACCCCCCTAATATCTAATGTAAAGATCAAACCTTATAACAGGCTCAACAGCAAGTTTATACTCACCAGTATTTACATATCTACCATCAGAATACAAAGTTGAAGCAAAGTTATCAGCCATCATAAGTCCACTAGAAAAGTCTCTAGCGCCATTGTACATAATTACCACAGACTCAAGTCCTCTACCTAAATCCAAATCGTTAACACTAGTCATACCATACCACCCGTAAGATAAAACAATATACGAATTAACTTTAGGTATAGAATACCATAACCCAACATAAGGCGTAAGAATAGTATTTTCACCTACATTACCAACATTAACGTTACCAACTTGAACAACCCCCCTACCTCCAACCTTTAACCACAAATTATCACCTATCTCCTTTCTTAAATTCTTGCTAAGTAACGAAGAAAGATTATACCCAAAATAAACCCTCAAATCACTATAAAACAAATTAGTACTCAACATAGTTCTATAAACAGAACTATTATTAGCATAACCTAAAACATCAATGGATACCACATCTCCCAAATAACCAATATTACCTACTCCAACAATAGAAGTAACAATATAAACTGGATCATTTACTTTCATATCTCTAACACCTAACTTAGCCAAAACCTTAACTTCATCATTTTTAGTGATCAAAGGTAACTCATAGTAGGTAAATAGTTTTAAATCACCACCAAGTATTGAAACATTTGACTTAGAATCAGGCAAAACACCAACACCACTAACCTCAACTTTAGTACCTTCTACACCCTTAAACAATAACCCACCTGTAAAATAAATATCTTGATAATTTCGTTTATTGGTCCCAATATAAGCTTTCTTAAAAACAACACCACCCTCAACACTAAAGTAAAGTAAATCACTCATATCAAAACTACCGTACCCACCTATAAACTGGTAAGATTGAACATTAAAATCAACTATCAAAGGTAAGTTATAAAAGTACGTATTACTACTTCCAAATGCTACTGACATAATAAAATGAAACCTATAATCACTTCCCTTAGAATAAGGAGATAAGGTATTTGTAGTTAATTCCCTGTAAAGAGCACCTAAATAGAGATCTCCAACTCCTATATTCATAGCTCCACCTACCCTAGCACCACCATAATTACCACTCATCATATTATTCAAAAGCGTTGCATTATGTAAATTACCAACACTATCGTAAATATTTTTAGCGATATACCCCTCAACATCTACAAATCCATCAAAGTAGCTAGCGTAAATACCGTAATAATCCTTACCACCCAAAACTAAATTAGTCACATCCTTCTTACAGGTAGAAAAAATTTCTACAGATCCATCCAAAAACTCAATAGGATACAAAAAGTAAGGTACAAACCAATGTCCTCTAGAAAATGAGGATGAGTATAACGGTAAAGATGGTAGGAAATCAAAAAACATCTCAGAAGAAAGTTTCATTCTTACACTTCTACTTTTAAAAAATCCTTTAACTGTAAAAATATCATCGGAATACCCAACAAGACCACTGTTTATATCAAGATAAGTTGATCCATCTAAAAACGAATTAGCGTAAAAATCAATAGATCCAAACAAATTCTCTTCCTTAACACCTAACCCAAATATGAAGGACAACCTACTATCTCTCAAGTACCATCTATTATCACCATACTGAAATCCATACCTATACGGTCCGTAATGTCCCCTAAGGTAATTATCATCAACGTTTTGAAATAACGAAGTTGAAAAGTAAGCATCTACAAAAGGTTTAACAGCAGCAAAAGAAGTAAAAACAAAACTTAAAAGAAACATCAAAACAAAAAATTTCCTCATACTAACACCCCCCTAAACTTAAAAATACATTTCTCCAGTTATATTAATTTTATTATCCGTTTCAGCACCTCTAACAAAATCTACATCTCCAACAAGTCCAGTGTTCATATCGTTACCTTCACCGTAACTAAGGAAAATCTTAGCATTACCAGCAGGATAAAACTGAAGTTGCCCAAAGAAAGAAGTCCATGCTATATAACCACTTCTTGAAACTCTCTCTTGGTTACCTCTCATAACACCTAACCTTGAATAAAACTTAACCCACGAAAGAATATTCACAGTTATCTCTAAACCAAAACCTAAGAAAAACTTCTCTTCAACATTTTGTAAATTGAACAATTTAGCCATAGGTCTTATTTTAGCAAACTCATTCTCAAAATCCAAAGATAAAACCAAATGCCTAAACCAACCTTCCAAATCAATCTGATTTAAATAATCTCTACCAAAGTACTGCTGAAGCTCTCCTATAAACTTAACTCCCCCCTTAAACGAAGCGTAAATCTCAGTTATCCACTCCAAATAATGAGAAGGATTTTTAGAAACCATCTTCTCTTGAAACAAAAATTGCCATATATTATAATCATCATGTTTTATTCCTTTGCTATCTTCCCAAACATCCCAATCATAATTATGTACATACTTCATATACGATTTTACATTTACAAACTTCACAGGAAAAGCGTAAGATAGTTGTGCAAATTGTTCAAAATAATCTCTCTGTCTTCCAGAAGCAGGATCAACGCTTCCCCCTAAGTACTGTCTGAAATTGGTCTGCAAACTAACAACAGAATAAGTAAACTCCACTCCTCCTATAGTCTTAGGATCATCGTAACCAACTTTACCAACAAACTTATAAACCAAAGATTCGTTATCTCCCAATAAAAACCTATGCAACATCCAATCACTCTCATTCCAACCTTCAGGAATAGGTAAAGAAACACTCTCAGGAGCAAAAGATCTACCAACTTCACCAGATAGATTAAAAGACAACCCCCTAATACCAGGAATACCACCAGAATAAGACAAGTCTAAACCCAAAACGTTATACTGCCCTTTTTTCCAAGAATCTTCAACGTAAACATTCCAATCGTTCGTATTCCTAGGTAACTGATAAAGCAAAAATCCCCCAGTTGAACCAATACCTAAAGTATTACCTAAAGGATCTTTTATATCGTACTTCGAAATTCTAAAAACCAAAGCAGTTTCATTCTTATTCTCACCAACAGATTTCTCAACTAACTCATTAGCGTAGTCTATTAAAGAAGCTTTAAACTCAAACCCAGTACCAAAAATATTTGGTATTCTACTATAAATACCCCCATCTTTATCCGTACCAACATCAGAAGAAAACTGTAACAAAGGTTGATACATGTTTACTCTCCAACCTTCGTTATAAAACATCACAGCTTCACCCCATTTTTGCCAAAACTGAACATGAGATGAAAAATCATAAGCACCAAGGTAAGATGAAATATAACCACCACTTGAATAAGTAGAACCAAACCCTGTTTTGAATATGGTCCAAAAATTAACACCAGGGGCAGCTGCTGCATTCAAATTAATCTCAAAATTACCGTAAGGCGAAGAAGGATCAACGTACCAAATCCTTATGTCATTAGTTATCAACGAAGAATTAACATTCAAACCAACTCTAGTGTAAGTACCAAACTCAACTCCAGAAAACCCCAAAAAATAAAAGCTAAAGACAAAAACCATTACTAAAATTAACTTCCTCATAACCCCCTCCTTAGAATAAGTTAACAAATCCCAATAAGTCTATTTGATAATACCAACCAAGATTATCTCTATTTTGTACACCAAAATTAACTTCAAAATTTGGTCCTCTTACACCCAATCCCATAGTAATCCTATTGTTATTTAACCCTATTCTAGTAAATAAGGTATCAGCGTAAGAAATTTCAGTACCTAAAGAAAAGTAAGAAGAAGAACTTGTATTTAAACCTAAATTGTAAGATGCAAAAACCTTCATGTAAGGTTTAACTAAGTACAAAGAAGTACCTATCTTCAAAGAAGAGTAAACATCTGCTCCTCCAGAATCAGACAGAAAAGCAAACTTATAAGGCAAAAGGTTATACCCTACAACACCAAAACTAATTAATTCATTCAAAACAACCAAACTCAACCCCGCATCAAAGTTAAAACCGTACTTATCACCGTTAATACTCTGGTCAAGCTCATACCCTTTCAAAGAAATACCAAGTCCTTTAAATACCACTCCAGCACTAACTGTATCTACAAAACCAACAAACTCAGATAAATCTATACCTTTAGAAACCCCTAAACCTAAAATTGTATACCTTAACCCAAAATCAACACTACTTCCATAAGAAGAAAAACTAACACCCATTTGGAAAATATCAAAAACGTTACCAGCAAGATTAAAATTAACTAGATTAACTCCAGCAACTCCAAAAGGCTCAGAATACGAAACAGTAGCAGATATTCCACTAACGTAACTAATACAAGCAGGATTATACACAACAGAATACGCATCACCAACCTCAGTAATATTTGCACCTCCTAAAGCAACGTACCTACCACCAACAAAAACAGGTTCAAATATACCACTAGAACTAAAAGCTAACCCTAAAACCAAAAAAACAACAAAAATTCTTTTCATAAAACACCCCCTTATTAATAAATAACACTAATCAACCTAGTAGCAATAATATCAAGACCACCAACATTCTTACCACCCACAACTAAAACGTAATTACCCATAGGAACAGTATTACCTTTATCATCTTTACCATCCCAAATAAACTTGTAATGACTTTCATAAACACCAGGTTTTGCACTGTACTGTATAGCTGAAGGGTTATCTGTCAAAAGAATCTTTTCGGCTAAAGTCCTTACCAGATTCCCTTTTTCATCGTATATCTTTATATACCCCTCAAAAATGTACTCAGTAACATCTTTTATATCAAACCTTACTTTTACCTTATCACCTTTAGTCGGAGCTAGAACTTTAGGTTTATCGTCCTCAACTCCTTCCAAACTACCCCTGAAAACTTTAGCAAAAAACCTAGGAGATTTTGTAGGTCTAATTTGAACTCCAGGATAAAAGTTAATAAAAGCCTCATTCCTTACATTTACTCCTATTCTAGGTTTACCATCACCATCAGTAACTTTAATCATCACGAAATTATCTTGAACAGATTTTGAGCTTGGATCAACACCAGACGAATTATCCGGCATATACTCATAGTTAAAATTACCACTATCAGGACCAGTCGTAGCAACAGCTATCTTAAGCCACATATTCGTAGGGTTAACGTTGGTTAAAAACACATCCCACCTTATTTTACCAATAGCAACCCTTTTAAACATATCAGGTTCTTGAGCACCATTGAAAAAGAAATCAAAAACATTCGAATTCATATTAGGACTACCAGGTACATTACCAGTGTCTTGATAACTACTTATACCTAACTCTTCATCACCGGTAGCCAAAGAATACAACTGTACACCACCCCTATTCCCAAACGGATCAAGTTCAACACTATCATTAGGATTCCAAAAACCTATATACATATCCGGATCCATACCCGAAAAGAAAACACCTCTATTCCAAACCACTATAGATTCAACAAAACTCGTTCTACCTTTACCAGGTTCCCTATCAAAGTATATCATTAAATTGTTATGTCTTCCAGCAGCTTGTCCCCTCACAGCAAAGTAAATATAATTAGTATCCCATGTAAGCCATAACTCACTTAATTCAGCTTTAGTAAGAGTATCTGTATCTTTACCAGGATAAACCGAATCATTCGTAGATTCACACTTATTCTCATAATCAAAACCGTAGTACTTAAGCATTTGTCCACCGTTATTCGTTAAATCATTCTGGTTAACAATTTGCCCATAAGGTTTATTCAAAATATTCGTAGGAGAAATAAGAAGTTCATCTGGCTCCCACCCCATATTAAAAGGATCCCAACTACCAGTAAGTCTAATAGTAATATTCTTATTACTAGCAGTAACACCAAACAAATCTAAAGAAATAACAAAAAACAAACAAAAAACAAAAATCATCCTAAAATACCTACTCAACCCCATAGATATCCTCCTACATGGGTCTATTATAAAAAACAAAAAAAACACTTTCAAGAGTTTAAAACTCTAAGAGTTTAAAACTCAGAGTTCAAAACTCTAACTTTTAGCATTTTTTGTATTTTTTTCAAGGAAGTTCATTATTGCCAAAACTGCCGCTGGTGTAACCCCAGGCACCCTAGAAGCTTGAGCTAGATTAAAAGGTTTAAACTTGGTAAGTTTTTCAACTATTTCTTTTGAAAGTGATTTAACGCTTTTGTAATCAAAATTTTCTGGAATTCTAACATTCTCAAGTTTTGAAAGTTTCTTAACTGCTCTCAATTCTCTGTCTATATAACCTCTATACTTAACTTCTATTTGTATATGTTCTATCACATCATCTGGTATGTTGACAGGTATACTGTCTGAAAACTCATAAACGTACTCCCACTTAAAGTTATTTCTTCTTAGCATTTCCTCTAGCGAAACAGGTTTATTAATAGGTTGTACTCCTAACTCAATAAGTTTACTATTATTACTAGCGGTTGGCGTTATATACTCCCTAGAAAGAGACTCCAAAATACTTTTAACCATTTTAAACTTATACTCAACGTTTTCCCACATATACCTAGGTAGTAACCCAACCTGATACCCTATTCTCGATAACCTAAAAATTGCGTTATCCTCTCTTAAGAGAAGTCTATACTCTGCTCTAGAAGTAAACATTCTGTAAGGTTCGTTAGTACCTTTAGTGGTAAGGTCATCTATAAGTACTCCTATATAACTTTCAGTTCTGTTTAAAACTATTGGTGATTTACCCATAACCTTAAGGGCAGCGTTTATACCAGCTACTATACCCTGTGAAGCAGCTTCTTCATACCCAGTTGTACCGTTAATCTGCCCAGCTAAAAACAAATTTTCAACAAGTTTTGTTTCTAACGTTGGGTAAAGTTGCGTTGGATTTACGTAATCATGTTCCACAGCATAACCATACCTAACTATTCTAACATTTTCAAGCCCCCTTATACTCCTCACAAACTTTAACTGTGTATCAAAAGATAAACTAGTCGATATACCATTAGGATACCACTCATCAAACATTAAACTTTCCGGCTCTATAAAAACGTGATGTCTATCTCTATTAGGGAATTTAACAACTTTATCCTCAATTGATGGACAATACCTAACTCCTGTACCTTTTATCATTCCACTG
>CALFVP010000027.1 GCA_937928175.1 uncultured bacterium
CCAAAATTCTTTGATGTTGACAAAGTTTTACTACTACTTAGAGAATTGGAAAACTTAATACATAATTCTAAAAACGAAATTGAAAAGTATAAACTTATAAGGGATACAGCAATAATATTTTGTTTCTATCTTACAGGAATCAGAATCTCAGAATTATCAAATTTAAAAATTAAAGATGTTGATTTTTACAGTAATACAATACTTATCAAAGGTAAAGGTAACAAAACGAGAGTTGTGCCACTTCATCCTTTACTTAAAGAAAAAATAGAAGAATACCTAAACGTAAGAAATTTACTAAAATCCAAAGATACTGATTTACTTTTCGTTGGTAACAGTAAAAAAGGTGGTATAAGCGTTAGACAATTAAGAAATATAGTATACAAATACACTTCAATTATTGGAAGTAGATTAAATCCTCACGGTCTTAGGCATACGTTTGCAACTCATCTTCTTGACGATGGAAATGACATAAGAGTTATACAAGAAATCCTGGGACATTCTTCAATAGCAACTACACAAAAATACATCCATACATCATTAAAAAAACTAAAGGAAGTTTACAAAAAATACCATTCTCACGCTTAGATTTTTGATTAACAAAAGTTTTAATATTTTTTTGTTGAAAATATTCCGAGAAACTTTTATAATTAGTATGAAAAATCGATTTAAAGATAGGAGGTTTTTATGAAGGATTTATCCTCAATGACAAAGGAAGAACTTATAAAGTTAGCAAATGAAAAAGGTATTAAAGTCAATTCAAAAATGAAAAAGGATGAAATAATTTCGTTAATTAGTGGCGAGAAGATATCACCCCAAAGGGCATCTTCACAAAAAGGGTCAGCACCATCAAAAACCAAAAAAATTCTTGAACAGATAGAAAAATCTATTGAGAACATTTCTTCAACTGCTACGTATGTAGAGGAACCAAAGGTAGTATACTTTGCTGAACCTACAAAGGAATTACCACACGAATACGGAGATACAAAAATAGTATTCTTAGTACAAGATCCGTATTGGACGCACGTTTACTGGGAGATATCTAACAGCAAAAGAGAAGAATTAGGGTTACTACCAAGGGGAGAACATGGAAAACAATTAGTTTTAAGAGTTTACGATGTTACCGGTGTAGAAAATGTGTTTAATGGACTAAATGCAAATTCTTTCTTTGATGTATACGTTAACGATTACACTAACAATTGGTATGTAAACGTTCCTGAATACGACAAAAGTTACTGTGTTGATTTGGGAGTTATTATTAACGGAAATTTTGTAGTTATAGCTAGATCAAACATAATCAGAGTGCCAAGGGGTAGTGTCTCACCTTACTATGACGAAGAATGGATGATAGTAACTGACGATATTCTCAAAGCTTCGGGATTAGGAGCATTGCACGAAGTTGTTGGATCTGGTATGATAATTAGAGAACTGGAAATGCCTTTCAATATATCTTCAGCTGAATTTATAAGTTCATTTGCTATTCCAGAAAGACCACCACAAAGAAAAGGTTTCTGGCTTGAAGTACATACCGAATTAACTGTTTACGGACAAACCGAACCAGATGCAACCGTAACTATATTCGGAGAAAAGGTAAAACTAGACAAAGACGGAAAATTCTACCTAAAAATGTATCTCCCTGATGGAATAAGAAACATACCAATAGTTGGTACTTCACAAGACGGATCCCATTCCATCACCGTTATACCTATAGTCGAGAAAAAAACAGAACGATACGAAGATATAAAAAAGTAGCACCAAAAACTACTCTCTTACATAACCCTAGGAGGAGAAATGGTAAGATATTTGTTAATTTCAGTAATTCTCTTATCAAACTTTTTACTAACATGCTCTCCACCAAAAGATAACGTTAAAGATTGGAAAGGAAAAATAAATTCTACTATAAAAGTTTACGAAGTGGAAGGTGAAGGAGAAGAATACTTTGAAGCTAGAAGAAATGCAATAGCAAACGGTGTAAGAAAATCAATAATAGATATAATAGGTGAAGAAAAATTCAATATAAACAGAGAAATCCTTAGAGAAAAAGTACTTGAAAATAAAAAGCTAATTTCCGGTATTTTTGAATTCTCAAGCACGGACATTTTAAACAGAGGTAACAAAAAGGTAGTCAAAGGCATAGTAAAAGTAAACGTTGATGCTTTAAAAAACTACCTAAACGAAATTCAACTTGGTAAATCCCAAACACAAACATCAAAAGAAATACCAAATGAAAAAGATACAGTAACTGGTGAAAATGGAAAAACATACCAAGAAGTATTTTCTCCAAAAGATAACTCACCGATTTACAATATTTCATTTTTGGTTTTTGTGCCAAACGATAAAATCTCTAAACTAAAAGAAGATGAAGAGTATAAACTTTTTATAGAAACAATTAATTCAAAACTTTCTTTCTACGGTTTGGATTACATTGACTTCAATAGGGTAATGAATTTATCAAAAAAATTTGAAGCTTTATACGAAGAAAAATCTGGAGAAGCGATGTCTCTATCTCAGAAGCTAGCTCAAGATCTGAAAGCAAACGTATACATAGAAGCAGATATTAATACTACATACAATTTTGTTTCAGGTAATAACGTAGATATAGTAGTTAATGGAAGTATAAAAGCGTACGACTCATCTACAGGTAAAGGATTAGGAAGTACAATATTTTCAAAGAACAAAAAGTCAAATAAAGGCATATTCGTTGCTAAAACGAAAGCAATTTCAGAAATTGTAGATAACGAACTACCTAAACTTTTAAAAACTCTAGAAGAATACTTTTCAAAAGGAGTAAAAATAGAAGTAAATATAATAGGATTCAGTGATATCTTAGAAGAAAAAGATTTCATAACAATTATTGATTCTTTACCAGGTATAGAAACTAAGAAAAGAAAGAGTATATCTGGCAATATGTCAACTTACGAAATAGTATATAAATCCGGTTCATCTCAGTTTATAGATGACCTTATAGAAGTTATTTCAAATCATCCTAAGTATTCAAAGATCACAATAGACCAAGCAGCTAACAAAGTTATCATAAAACTTAAGTAATCATAACGTTAAAGCTAAAAATACTAGCGTTCCAATAAAAAACGTAAAATGTATTACACCAATCAAAACTAATACGGTGAATAAAATCAATATGAATTTATGCTTATAGTAATTATAACTCAAAATAAACTTTCTCAATACTGGTAAAGCCATAATTGATACTGAATGATTCAAAAAGTATACAATTCTAACAAATAGAGTACCATTTATCTCTGTAAAAAGTACTTGCATTGTTTTTGGTAAAGGTAAATAAGAATAATTTAAAAAAATAACTCCTAATAACGTCATAAGAGAAATCAGAAAAATAAATATTAAAGGAGTTTTTTTGTTGTGTACTTCTTTCATTATGTTATCTATAAGAATAGGTTCAACAAATTTAGATACTAAACTACCAAAAGCATAAGAGAATATTACTAGAATAGTGTGAATCCAAAGTAAAGATACAGGTAAAAACATACTATTTATATTTTTCGTATTCAGGGCTATCAGGAAAGTACTTTATTGCACAAACTTTATTACCTTTTTCATTAAAGTATATTCCTCCGTTCCAGTACTCTATAGCTGCAAATAAAGCATTTCCTCCATCCATCTCATTTACATTTCTACCTCTCCAAGATATGAAATTCATTATATTTTCAAAATCTTGCTTAAATATAGATATCGTTCTAGCAAGATTAAAATTATTCCAGTCATCTACTTCCTTAAAACCCTCACCTTCATCCACTACTATCACCTTTACTCTATTTTCAAACGAATACCAAACCTTAACTTTTTTATTAATATCGTTCTTATTACCGTGTCTTATAGCGTTTTTTATAAGTTCACATATCTGTTGCTCTAACAAATTAGCTTCTTTGTAATGCTCAGGGGCATCCTTAACTATAAACATCGCATACTCTCTTAACCTGTTTATATCACTCCTAAATTCAATATAATTCATTTTATCAACCTTAAAAACCTCATGATCATCGGATAATACTATCAGCTGTCTTATCTCTAATACATCTTCATCCACTTTAACTATAAGAGTATTATTATTCTTCTTACCAACTATAGAGTACTTGTAAGGTACCTCAACCATTCCTTAACCCCCATTTTTTTTAAAAATTGTATTGAGTATAAAAAAATTATCGTTACCTTTTCAAGATTGTAAAAGAATTTCAACTTAAAATGAAAGTAAATAACTTTCACTTTTCTACTATAAGGTGTATTTTCATTCATTTTCTCTAATCTCTGAAAGCGTAACAAACTTGAAAAACTCTTAAAAATGCTCTACAATAAATTTGTGATAAAGAAAGTTTATCTTATTTTAGCAATAATTTTAATTATATCAAACAGCACAACTTTTGGACTAAAAAACCAAACTATAACTATATTACCCAAAGAGGAGAATGATAACAAAATATGCTTATGGTTAGAAGCAGAGTTATCAGAAAGCGATAAAGTAAACGTATACCATTCTTTTGAAAATCCAACTATAGGCAACGAAGCTATGTTCATGGTAAACAAAAAACTCTCAGGATTACTAATAGTAGAAAAAAGCAACATTAACGTGTTCACAACAAAAGGACTTCTAACAAACCTTACTATAACAGAAACTAACATAAAAGACATTGTAAAAACAATAACTCAAATATTCCCTCCTAAGGAACCAGAAAAAATAATTAAAGAAATTACAGAGATAGACTACATAAGTCCACTAGAAGAAAAAACACCCAAGCATAGTTTATCTCTACAAATGGGTTACTTAGGAGAAGAAATATCTTTCTTGAAATACGAAACTAACGATTTTGAGCAATATTATAGAGATATAGGTAAAATTTCTCCAAAAATTCCAGCAGTTTACATAGGTTATCACTTTGACAGTAGGTATTTTTCTTACTCATTAATATTTAACTTAACTCAAGATTTATCAAGTTTTGGAGTAGAGTTAATACCAGGTTTATGGTTATTCAAAGGATTTATGTTTTTAGGATTAGATGTATTTCTTGAGAATACCACACGCATTACCATCAATAGTAATCTAAATTTATACTTATCTCCAAATACCAAAATAACTTTATTAACTCTGTCTATTACACCATTTATAAAATTCAAGTTATCAAAAGATGATCACATAGGAATATCTCCATTACTACTCTTTAGATTAGGTATTAGTCATAGAATTGATTCAGAACAAAATTTAATTCTACAGGAAACAGAACTCCAAGATCAAGAACGTAATACTCCTAAGTTTATCGGTTTATGCACTTACTTTGAACTTAAGATGATAGAAAACGTATCGTTAGTACTATCAACAAAAATATTAACACCCCCTGTAAATAGAAGTATGAAAATTATTACTTCAAATACAGAACTAATTCTTTTACAAGAAATATTCTTTACAGGGAAAATAGGTATAAAATACAAGTTTTAGAGGTAAAACTTTATGAGAAAGCTAGCTTTGGTATTGAGCGTAGTCGTTATTACGGTATTTCATTCTCAAACCCTAGGAGAACAAAACAAATGGAAAGTAGGAATATTCAATATAAAAGGATTTAATAAAACTTCAGATATCCTTGCAAACAGTTTCAAAAAATCTCTCTCAACTCTTTTATCAAGAGAATTCGATATCGTAGATATACCTACCTCTACATTAAGTAGAAAAAATATCGTAAAAGATAGCATAAACAGAAATGTTAATTTTTCAATATATGGTTTTATTACCGAAACAACACTAAATAACTTTACTCTCGTTCTTCAGTTAGTAGACATTGCAAACATGGAAGTTAAACTAGACAAAAAGTACTCTATTGAATACGATGGTGTTGATGTTGAGAAAGTATTCAATACAATTGATAACGTAACTGAGGATTTTAAAGAAGGAATAACAAAAACCATACCAAAATATAAAGAAGAATTAGCTCTTGAAT
>CALFVP010000028.1 GCA_937928175.1 uncultured bacterium
AATAAAGTAATTTATATCTCTTGAGTAATTTTGAATTGTCATATTAGAGTAATTTTTGTTTAAATGTAAGTAATCCAGAAATTTATCCAAAAGTTCGTTCATTTTTTATATTATCGTTAATCTTAAATAAACTTTCAAAAAATTTTATTGGAATTTATTTGTTTTATCTAACTATGAATTTTGATTTTATTGAACCTGCTTCTTTCATAAGCAAAAGTATTTGTATTAGATCTTCTGCCTTTATACCGATTTTTGATAACCCATCTACAAAGTCTTTGAGGTTTGTTGAGGGAATTTTGTATATTTCTCCTCCTTCAATGAAGGTAGTTATATCTGAAAATGTTATTTTCATTCCTTTGTATGAAATGCTTGTTGGGTATAGTTTTACATCTCCAGTTATAACTATGGTGTAACTTTTTTGATCTATAAGTACGTAAGATTCTTCTATCATATCCAGTTCTATGTCCATTACTTTCGAAATAAAGTCCAAAGGGTTTTTAATAAACTCACTAGGGATTGAGATTTTTACCGTTTTTAAGTTTAACAGTGAGATTTCTATACCGTTGAATATTTCTTTAACTTTGTTTATAAAGTTATTAATTGTTGCTGGGGAAGATGTTTCAAAAAATAGGTATACTTTGTCGATTGAAGTTTGATCGTTGTAGAGGTTTGATATAGTTATTCCTCCGTCTGGTATTATACCAGTTGTTTTTATTCCGCTTTTTGGTGTTATTATATTACCTTGAGCAATTGCTACAACGTTTCCACTTGCATCTTTTAAAGGTGTTTTTATTAAAAAGCCACCTTCCAAAGATCTAGCATCAAATATTGATGATACATCAACGTTAAAACTACTACCTTTTTCAAGGTTTTTAGGTATTTTAGCTGAGACTATTACAGATGCTGTATTTCTTGCTTGAAAATTTGTTGGTGCTATATCAATTCCTAACTCCTTTAAGTGCTCAGAAATTCTGTTAGCAGTGGAAATGTTTTTTAAACTATCTCCTGTACCTTTAAGACCTACAACTAGACCATACCCTTGTAATTGGATATTTTCTTCCAGTATTTTAGCTACGTCCTTGACTTTGATTGTTTCTGAGTAAGATACGCTAAAGGTAATAAGTAGTATAACTAGTGAAAAGTATTTTTTCATATTTTTTTATTTTCGTATTGGTAGGGTTTTTTTGAATAGTTTTCTTTATATGGAAAGAAGAAGATTTATGTATTCATAATTCTGTTATGGTAGCAGTGAAACTTGAAAATGTGTGTAAGTATTTTGGTGATTTTAAAGCTCTTGATAATGTTTCTTTTGAGATAAAAGAAGGTGAAATTATAGGTTTTCTTGGTCCTAACGGTGCAGGTAAAACAACAACTATGAGAATAATTACATGCTTTATGGAACAAACCAGTGGTAACGTTAGCGTTTACGGGTTTAATAATCTTACTCAACAGGACGAAATAAAAAGAATAATAGGGTATCTACCGGAACAGCCTCCTTTGTATCCTGAGCTATCGGTGGAAGAGTATCTTTACTTTGTAGCTCAAGTGAAAGAAGTACCAAAAGAAAAATTAAAAAAAAGAGTTGATGAAGTTATAGAATTGGTTGGTTTGAGTGAGAAGAGGAATTTTTTAATATCGCATTTGTCAAAGGGGTACAAGCAAAGAGTAGGTATAGCTCAAGCAATAATACATGAACCTAAACTTCTTATACTTGATGAACCTACTATTGGACTTGATCCTATACAAATAATAGAAGTTAGAGAACTTATAAAAAGTTTATCTACGGTAGAAAAGAGGACAATAATACTCTCAACTCATATACTTCAAGAGGTAAATTCAGTTTGTCAGAGAGCTATAATAATAAACAGAGGTAAAATTGTTAACGATATACCTATTGTTTTTTCAGACAAGAGGTACTATGTAGTAAAAGTTAATAGAGATGTTGAGGGGTTATCTTTAGCTAACGTTAGCGATTTATCTGTATCAGGTAACTTTATTAAGTTTTCTGTTGAAAGTGAGAAAGATTTAGAAAATGTAGTAAAGAATCTTTTTGATATGGGGGTTATACCTATAGAGATAACTCCTATTTCAACAGAGATAGAAAAGGTATTTGTTAATTCTGTTTACTCTTAGTTGGTATTTCCTTGAAATGGTTCTGCTGTTTCATTCACAATAAAACCTAAAATAAGAAGAGGTTAATTATGGTTTTGGGGGTAGTTAAAGAAACTTTTCCTGGTGAAAAAAGGGTATCTGTTATACCGCAGGTTATTTCTTCTTTCAAAAAGATGGGACTTGATGTTATTGTTGAGAGTGGTGCTGGTGAAGGTGCTTATATTTCAGATAAAGATTACGAGGAAGCAGGAGCTAAGATTGTAAGTAGAGATGAGTTACTTAAATCTTCCGATATCATAACTTACGTTAAAGCTCCAGGTGCTGATAAAAATAATATAGTTGATATTGATATTATGAGGAAAGGAACTGTTGTTATTGGTATGACGGAGCCTTTAGCGAATCCAGAAGTTGCTAAAATTTTTGCAGAGAAGGGTATTATATCTTTTTCTCTTGAGCTTATTCCTAGGATAACTAGAGCTCAAAGTATGGATGTTTTAAGTTCAATGGCGACTATAGCAGGTTATAAAGCTGTTATTATTGCTTCTGAATTGCTTTCGAAAGTTTTTCCTATGTTTATGACTGCTGCTGGTAATTTAATGGCTGCTAGAGTTTTTGTTCTTGGTGCTGGAGTTGCTGGACTTCAAGCTATTGCAACAGCAAAAAGGTTAGGAGCTGTTGTTGAAGCTTACGATGTAAGACCTGAGGTTAAAGAACAAGTGCAGAGTGTCGGTGGAAAGTTTATAGAGCTTGGACTTGAAACTAAGGAAGCAAGTGATAAATCTGGTTATGCTAAGGAAATGAGTGATGAATTTTATAGAAAACAAAGAGAAATGATGCTCAGAGTTTTAGAGTATACAGATGTTGTTATTTCTACTGCATCTGTACCAGGTAAAAAAGCTCCTATACTCATAACAAAAGAAATGGTAGAAAAGATGAAACCAGGATCCGTTATTGTTGATTTAGCAGCAGAAAAGGGTGGTAATTGTGAGCTTACTAAACCTGGTGAAATATACGAATACAACAAAGTTAAAATAGCTGGTGTTATTAATTTGCCTAGTACTGTACCAGTGCATGCAAGCCAAATGTATTCAAATAATGTTAAGAATTTCTTATCTCTTATTGTGAAAAATGGAAACTTAAATATAGACCTCAGTGATGAAATAATTTCAAGTACTCTTGTAACTAAAGATGGAGAAATTGTAAATCCTCTTGTTAAAAAAGCTTTAGGGTAAAAGGGAGGTTTTTATGGATCCTATTGTTGCTGCTATTATACTTTTTGTTCTTGCTTTAATTATAGGTTTTGAAGTTATAACTAAGGTTCCACCTATACTTCATACACCTCTTGTTGTAGCATCTCATGCTATGGCTTCTATAATGGTTGTTAGTGCAATTGAAGTTACCGGTGTAGCTAATACCATTGTTACTATTGTGCTATCTGTAATAGCGTTAATCATGGGAACAGTGAACGTTGTTGGTGGATACTTCATTGCTGATAGAATGCTTGCTATGTTTAAGAGTGATAAAAAGAAAAAGTAAAGGAGGAGAGTATGGATTTCTTGAGAGATATAGCAACGGAATATCAAACAGTTTTTTATTTGTTTACTGTCTTGTTTTTTATATTCGGTTTGAAGCTACTTACTTCTGCTAAAACCGCTAGAAAGGGAAACTGGCTAAGTGCTTTTGGAATGACAATTGCTATTGTTGCTACCTTGTTGTATAAAGGAATAGTATCTTACGAGGTAATAATAATTGTTATGATTATAGCTTCTGTAGTAGGTGTGCTATCTGCTTACTTAGTTGATATGAGAGCTATACCACAGTTTGTTGCTATACTTAATGGGTTTGGAGGAGGTGTTTCAGCTTTAGTTGCTATAGTGGAATTTCTAAAAGGTAAGTTGCCACCTAACGTTGAGAAATTACCTTTCGATGAAGTTACTAAATCAATGTATTTTCATGGAGCAGTTGCTGTAGATATGTTTGTTGGTACCATAACTTTCTGGGGAAGTATGGTTGCTTTTGCTAAACTTCAAAAACTTATAACAGAAAGACCCATAGTCTTACCTGCTAAAAATTTTATTAATTTAATGTTACTTATTGGTATAATCGTTTTAGGTGTGCTCCTTACAATTAACCCCGAAAACCTTGTTTACATGTTTGGAATACTGATACTTTCTTCTTTGTTAGGTTTATCTCTGACGCTTGCTGTTGGTGGAGCTGATATGCC
>CALFVP010000029.1 GCA_937928175.1 uncultured bacterium
ACTAACAACTGTTTTTTCATACCAAAAAGCCCAGAAGTAATGTCTTGGTAAACCGGAGAACCAGTAGTACCAAAAGATAAAGATCTATCTAAAACTGCAATATTTTTTGCAGAAGGTATGAGTTTAATAAACTCACTTATAACAAAAGGTCTATAAACTCTTATGTTAATACTTCCAACTTTTTTCCCTTTTTCTCTAAGTTTATTAACAACGTGCCTTACAGTTCCAGAAGTAGAGTTCATAGACACAAAAACTATTTCCGCATCATCAGTCATATACCCTTCAAAGAAATTAAATCTAACTCCTGTCTTTTGATAAAAATTTTCAAATACTTCACCTATAACACCAACAGAGTTTTCTATAGCTTTTTGCATACTTACTCTGAATTCAAAATAATGTGATGGCATAGCCCATTCACCAACTGAAATAGGATTATCGAAATTAAGCAAACTGTATGGATATTTGTTAGGACCAACAAACTCTTTAACAAAATCATCATCAAATACATCAACAGCTTCAACGCAATGACTTGTAATAAATCCATCTTGATTGACAGCAACCGGTAGAAATACTCTAGGATCTTCTGCTATCTTAAAAGCTAAAATATTATTATAGTATACCTCTTGAGGGTTTTCTGAAAACATCATAATCCAACCTAGATCTCTCATTGCCATAGCATCAGAATGATCGCAGTGAATATTGAGTGGTCCAGAAATAGCTCTATTTACAACATTCATAACTATAGGTAATCTTAAAGAAGAAGCAATAGCTATTATCTCCCACATAAGAGCAAGTCCCTGAGAAGATGTAGCAGTACTTGCTCTTGCACCAGCAGAAGCAGCACCAACAATGGCACTCATTGCACTATGTTCAGATTCAACTTGTATCATTTCTGTTTTTACAATTCCGTCAGAAACGAATTGAGCATACTCTTGAACAATAGGAGTTTGAGGAGTGATAGGATAAGCAGCAACAACATCAAGATCAACTTGCCTCATTGCTTCAGCAGCAGCCTGAGCACCTGTTAGCGATTTTCTTATTCTATTCACACTTACCATAATACCACCTCCTAATCTTCCTGAGAAACCATATCAATTGCTTTTCTTGGACAAACATTTGCACAAATACCACACCCCTTACAATAATCATAATCAAATCCCAACATCTTTGAATCTCTCACAATAATACTGTCATCAGGACAATTCAACCAACATATCATACAATCAACACATTTATCCCTGTCTAAAACAGGTTTAAAAGTCCTCCAACCACCAGTTTTATTCTCAACAGCAGTACCACCATTTGCAAAAGCTCCAATATTCAATTTAATTTCCTTTATATCTTTATCTTGAACTAACATATTAACCTCCTATGATTTCATTCATACCTCTTTCAAAAGCAGTAATATTTTTAATAACTTCTTCTTCTCCAAGCTTCTTACCAAATTTGCTTCTAATAACATCTTTCACTTTATTAGGATCAATAATACCAACAAGCTTAACAAAAGAACCTAACAAAGGTATATTAGCAAAATTTTTACCAAAAAGATCAATTGCTATCTTTGTAGCATCAACAGTATAAACTCTAACATTAGAAGGTATACCGTACTTTTTTCTAATTTCATCAGGTGTTTTACTAGTGTTCACTATAACAATACTATCTTCAGAAATACCTTCCAGAACATTTTCAGCAACAAATAAACTTTCATCCATCACAATAACAACATCAGGTCTATTAACTTGATAATGTACTTCTATTCTATCTTTAGAAATCCTACTGTAAGCTTTCATAGGAGCACCTGTCCTCTCAGCACCAAATTCAGGAAACGATTGAGCATACATACCTATATCTATAGCAGCTTCAGCTATAAGCTGCGCTGCCGTCTTAGCACCTTGCCCAGCTCTACCATGTATCCTTATATCATAAAATTCCTTTACACCAACCTCCATACCATCCCCCACACTCTTAGAATAACATTTTAATATAAAAAATTTCAAACTATAAACATCAAACTAATATTATACCAAAGTCGTAGTATTTTAAAAAGAATAAAACAAAAAAATCGTATTACGATAATTCAATAAATGAAAAAACTAACATTAAAAATACTTACACTTCTAATATCACTTTTATTACTTCAAAACTCTTTTGGTACTAAAATCATATTAGATAAAAAAGACTTTGATTATTCCATAGAAACACCCCAACCAATCCAAGAATACAGTGAAAGTATAAACATAGATTTTTCTTCCAAAGACCTAGAAATAAGAAACATAAACAGATATTCTTTTATTTATGAAAGAATAAGTAACGAAATCTTTGCAAAATTTTTCACCAAAGAGCATGGAATATCACTAATATCTTCAGGAAATATTTTAGGAACAACTGCTATAAGTGGCGTATTTTCAATATACTTACTATTCTGCCCTATAAGGATTGATGATGGAACAGTAATAGCCAGACTCTATTCCATTGAAGAAACAGATAAAATGGTAAATATAAAAATTGAAAAATCAAAGATAAAAATTGAAATAAATGGAATAGTAAAGGAGAGAGAAAAAGAAGAAACAAAAATAACACTAGTCTCAGATGACAAAATAAAAGCTAGAGAATTTTATGAGCTATCACTAGTATTTGACATAGTAAACTCAAAAATATCCATGTACGTAGACGGTATTGAAAACGACAGAAAGACATTCAAACAAGCAAATTTTGATCTTAGCACAAAAGAAGGAATACTAGAATTTTTCCCAGAGTTTATAGGTTATGCTAGATCAATAATAATATCTCCAACGTTTATAAGATCAAGAAGTAAAATAAACCAAAAAACAAAAAGTATAATTTCAAGAATAGTTGATACTAAAGATTTCTCAACAAAGATGGAAAAATTATCAATAAATGGAAAGGGTAACTTTATAATTTTATCAAGAGTATCTTCAGACATAAACAAATTACTACAAAACCAAGTAGAATGGATACCATTAGAAGAAGCAAAACAGATAAAAGGAAGATATGTACAATTCAAAATTATACCCATACAAAGTGATGAACCTACAGATTTCCAAAGCCTTGAAATAGAAGTAACAAAAGACATTCCACCAAAGAAACCTAAAATATTGTCCATTGATCTAAAAGGCGAAGGAGAAGTAACAGTAAACTGGGAAAACGAACTAGATGAAGAGGTTGAATACTACGAAATATTCTACGGAGATTATGAAAATAAATACTTTGGCAAAGAAAGTGGTCCATCTCCTATAAAAGTCAAAAAACCTTCGAAATTTTACCCAGTATTAAGCTATACCATAAAGGGATTGGATAACACCAAAATGTACTATTTTTCAATAAGAAGTGTAAGAAAAGACAAAACAAAAAGCGAATATTCAGATGAATTCAAAATAATACCTTCAAAAGGTGTATCAAAATACTAGAAAATTTACTTTAACAAACACTTTTTTAACTGTAAAACTTGAACTTTTTAATAATATTCACTACTATTATTAAAGTTACTGAAAAATTTTGTAGAAAGAAACAACGTTTTATGGAGTGTTTATATGAGTAAAGAACTAGCAACGTTAGCTGGTGGATGTTTTTGGTGCATGGAAGATGTATTTAGAGACATAAAAGGAGTAATAAAAGTTACATCAGGTTACTCAGGTGGAAACGTTGAGTTTCCAAGTTACTATGAAGTTTGTAACGGTAATACAGGACACAGAGAAGCAGTACAAATAGAATTTGACAATGAAACAGTATCTTTTGAAGAGTTACTAGGTGTATTTTGGACAAACATTGATCCAACCGATAACGGAGGTCAATTTTCAGATAGAGGAGAACAATACAAAACAGCAATATTTTACCACTCTGAAACACAAAAAGAAATAGCTTTCAAAACTAAGGAAGTTATAGAAAAATCTGGAATTTTCATAAAACCCATAGTTACAGAAATACTACCATTCAAAAATTTCTATCCTGCAGAGGAATATCACCAAAACTTTTCAAAAAAAAATCCCATAAAGTACTGCACTTACAAATACTTTTCAGGAAGAGATAGTTTTATAAAAAAATATTGGAAGTATCAAAAAATATTTAAAAATCCACAAATGAATTTAAATCCCAAATACCTAAAGAAAGATCTTTCTAAATTGTCAAAAGAAGAATTTGTTATAACTCAGCAAGGTTTTACTGAACCACCATTCGAAAACAAATATTGGAATAATCACGAAGAAGGAATATACGTTGATGTAGTTTCAGGAGAACCGTTATTTGCATCAATACACAAGTTTGATTCTGGGAGTGGTTGGCCAAGCTTTTATAAACCCCTAGAAGAGGATAATATAACTTATCATATAGACACAAGTCACAATATGATAAGAATAGAGGTAAGAAGTAAACATGGAAATTCACACTTAGGGCATGTATTCGATGATGGTCCTAAACCTACAGGATTAAGATACTGTATTAATTCCCTTGCTTTAAGATTTATTCCATTGAAAGACTTAGAAAAAGAAGGTTATTCTGAGTATAAAAAACTATTTGAGAAATAAAAATTACAATCCAACTTTGAAAGTAAACGGTCCAACTAACTGTTTTTTCTTACTAAAACTCTCAAACAAGAAGTAAACATCAACAATCGTTTCGTTTTTACTCCTTCCTAAGTAGACAATAATCTCTCCATTGTAATCTAGTATAACTGGTTTCTGATAGTACTCAACAGAATCACCTATTCTATATATAGCTTTAGCTTTACCGAAATCTATAAATTCCTTAACATCATCGATTAAAACTTTAACCGAAATGAATGAAGAAGTAGTTGGCGACTTTGGTTTTAGAACGTAAGAACTTACATTAAGTATTTTATCTTTTGCTGATTCTTTGATACTTTCAAACTCTGCGGCAGAAATTTTTACAGAATTATCCGTAAAAGTCTCAGCAGTTTCTATTATTTTACCCCTTATAGCCTCTATTAAGGAAACATAGATATCCTTTAGGTAATACTTTGATGTATTTATATTTTGTTTAACTATACTAACACCCAATTCTGATCCCATCCATAACCATCCAGAATCTCTCGCAATAATAAGTCTTTTCCAAGCATTATCGTAAAGATAAGTTGGATAAGAAGTATCAACACCTAGTTCCTCCGCTTGTTTAAAGTTATCCGAAACTTTTATGATATCTTTAGATGTAGCATTACACAGATCCCATATTTCCCTTTTTATTTTAGTATCAAACCATAACCTAAAAGATGTTTTCTTTTCTTCTGGATCATAATACCATCCACCACTTATCTTTTCTGCTAGAAGATCTTTAACAGGTGGAGTTTCAGTAAAAACATCTCTCCCTTTAACTATTTTAACCCAAGGTATCTTTTCCAATTTATCAAGTAATTTATTCAAGAAAACACCATCACCTATAGATTCACCGTTATCAGCAACGGCTAAAACCATAGTACCATCTTTATTCTTTTCATTTAGCTGGATTATGTATTGTATAAATTCATCAATAGC
>CALFVP010000030.1 GCA_937928175.1 uncultured bacterium
AGTAAACATCTAAAACCTTAAAAGATTCCAAATTTTCAATTTCTCTATCAACATAAACATTATCAGAACTACGATAGATATCAAAAGTTTTTTCAACTCTTCTTTTTTCAGCTAACTCAGTAAGAGGATAAAGATTAGAAAAATCTTTCTTAATAAAGTATTCTATAGCATTAGAAACAACATCCAAAGGGTTAGAAAAATCAACATTACCATACCCAGCGGTAAATACTGTAAAAAACAACAAAACGAAAAAAATCCTAAAAATCATAGGTCCTCCTAATATTTAGGATAAAATTCGGAAAAAAAATAAATTTTAAAACAATTCATCAAAATACGAAAAATCACCAGCTATTAAACAAACTTGCTATATACTCAACTTTGACCATTCTCTCAAACAAAGGTAAAAAAGAATAGTTTAATACCATAGAAACACTAAAAGATCTTACAGGAGAGAACTTAAGTTCTGCAAAAATTGAAGAGTTAGTAACTCTCTCAGAAGAAACAAAAAGGTTATCAATACCAAAAGATACCATAAAGAAATCAGAAAACTTAACGTAAGTTGATGAAAAAAGTGAAGTATTTACAAAAGAAGCATCTCCAATGGGTAACAAAGGTATTTTTATACCAAAAACAAAATCCGAATACACACCAAAAAAAGACTTATACCTTACAGCCATAGGAATATGCAAACCGTAAAGACTTTTAGTATAGTAGTCAGGGTTAAAAGCAATTCCAGAAGTACCATAAGAGAAACTATCAAAACCAACAGATAAAGAAAAACCATTCAATTCGTTTATTATATTGATCTTTAGTGCTGCAATTGGTATACTAAACGAAACATCAGAACTACCTACGATACCTTGGATATCTTCGACTATACCAAGGGTAAAAAAATCCCACAAGCCCACATACACTTTAGACAGTAAACTCCCCTTAGAATAAACAACAAAATTAATACTAAACATTCCTTTTGTCATGGTATACGGTGTAAGGTTAGGTCCCAAAAAATATTCATACGTGTAAGGCGGATTGAAAGTAACAACCGATTCTTCTATAACTATTTTTTTACTTCCTTTAATTTCCTGTGCCCAAGAACAAACAAAGAGAAAAGAAAAAAAAATTACTAACAACTTTCTCATTCTAAATCTCCAAGATCATTAATAATTTTCTGAATTTTTTCCTGAATATTTAATTTTGATGTTGAAGCTGAGTACAATACTCCACTTTTTATACTTTTTGCGTTTGACGCACCATGCCCTATAAACACATTTCCATTTACGCCAAGCAAAGATGCAGCACCGTACTCACTAGCATCAGTTTTTTTCCTAAACTTTTTTAAAGCAATTTTCATCAATGCACCCAGAATAAAACCATACCATTTTGACATTATTTCCTGTTTCATAAGTCTAGATAAGGCTTTACTTGCACCTTCCGAAGATTTAAGAACAATGTTACCTGTAAACCCATCGGTAACTATAACATCAACATCACCCAAAAATATATCATGTCCTTCAATGTTTCCTATAAAACTTTTACCAAGTTTCTCAATCATGACTTTCCTAGCATTTCTAACAACTTCCGTACCCTTATATTCTTCCTCACCTATGTTAAGAAGCCCTATTCTAGGATTAAAAACCTTCAAAACATTTTCAACAAAGACTTTACCCATAATTCCGAATATAACATAATCTTTAGGTTCAAGATCAACGCTAGCACCAACATCAAGTAAAACCCTAAATCCATACATAGAAGGTATTACCGTTGCTAAAGCAGGTTTTGAAACACCTTCTAACCTACCTAACTTTAAAACCGAACTCACAACAACAGCACCAGTATTACCAGGAGAAAAAAAAGCATTAACCTTCCCATCTTTAAGAAGATTCAAAGCAACATTTATCGAAGAATCTTTTTTCTTTCTACTGGCACTGAAAGGTTCATCTGTCATTTCTATAACTTCACTCGCGTTAACTATATCAAACTTAGCTTTCTTCAAAACTCTTCTAGAAAACCTTTTAAGACGTTCTTTTATCACATCTTCTTTACCTACCATAACAACATGTATATCCTTGTAAAGACTAGCTTTTATACATCCCTTCAAAGCTTCATCCAATCCTTTCTCTGTCCCCATAACATCAACAGCAACAGATACCATAAAAACCTCTCTAGGTAAAGAAAATTATTTATAATCACTGCACAAATTCTCAATAAAAATACAATTTGAAAAGAAAACAAAAACAAATTATAATGATTATGTGCTCAAAAAACATTCGCAATACTTAAAAACAATACTAATCTTACTTCTCTTAATAGCATCGTACTACACCTCAATAATTCTAATAAATCAATACCTAAAACACAATGCAAAACTTATAAACTCGATAACAGAAAATTACGGTATAAATTTCGAAAACATCCATATATCTCCTTTCATGCAAATAGAAATAAAAAACCTAAAAATCTCAAACGAATACTTCGAAACCAAAATTACAAAAGCTATATTAGACCTAGACCTAAGAAGACTAATCCTTAATCTAATACCAATAAAAGAAATATCAATATCAAATCTTGAAATAGTACTTAAGCAATACCAACAAACAAATTCAAACAATTTTGAAATAACAAACGTCTACCGTCTATTAAGTAAACTAAGAAACTTAAAAATAGTTACCAAAGAAATAAAAACCTATCTAGAAGACATAAGTTTGTACATAGATAAAATACTTCTAAAAATCGAAAAAGACACAAGTATAACATTGAGCGCAAAAACACTGCTAAAGTTAGAACTAACAAAAACAACAGAACTTTTTAGAACAAGTGTAAACTTGGTAAGTACTTTTAGCATAGATGAACATGACAACCTTAAAACACTCTCAAG
>CALFVP010000031.1 GCA_937928175.1 uncultured bacterium
TTTAGGTGGAGCTATAATTTCTCCATTCATTTCTAAAGATGATAAAAGTAGAAGAGTTATATTGAACGCTATTGGTAGAGTTTGGGATGCAAATGAAGTTTGGGTTATAGCTTTTGCTGTCTTTCTTTTTGGAGTTTTCCCTTTGGCTTACGCTAAGTTTTTTAGTTCTGCTTACATTCCTGTTATGATTTTAATTTTTTCGCTTATATTTAGAGCAGTATCGTTTGAGTTTAGGAGTCAATTTGCTTCTTCTGGTTGGAGAAAGTTGTGGGATTGGGTTTTAGCTGTATCTAGTTTGGTTATAGTTGCTATTTTATCTGCGGCTGCTGCTAATATTCTTAAAGGAATGGATATAATGAATGAATCTTTTAGGTTACATTTGTTTGATGCTCTTAATGGTTTTGCTATTGTAACTGTTTTGGTTTCAGTTTCTTTCATAATTTTACATGGACTTGTGTATTTGGGTAATAAAGTAGAAGGAGAATTGTACAATAGAGTCTTAACGTTTTCAAATACTTTTTGGGTAGTATCGGTTTTGCTACTGGTGGTTTGGGTAGTTTTTTCCTTAGTTTTTGAGAGAGGTATTTTCTACAATTTTGTAAAGTATCCGTTTTTTGTTGTTTCCGTTTTGTTGATGATCGCAGGAATAGGAATGATGAAGTTTTATTTGTCTAAAAGTGATTTTAAAATGGCTTTCGTTTCGTCTGTTATAAATATTGTTAGTATAATTTTATCTTTTATCTTCTGTATGTATCCTTATTTAATAAGACCTTCTAGTGAGGGTAAAGGTTTAACTATTTACGATGCAGCAAGTGGTGAACTTACTTTGATTATAGCGCTAGTTGTAGCGGTAATTGGTGTTGTACTTGTTGCTATTTATCAATCTTTTGTTTATAGGAAATTTTCTGGAAAAGTGTTAGAGGAAGATATTCATTATTAATTTTAAAGACTTGAAATAATTTTTTTTGGTTCTATACTATTAGTATAGGTTTTCGTTATGAGAAAAGGTATAATACTTGCTGGTGGAAGTGGTACCAGACTTTATCCTATAACTAAAGCTGTAAGTAAACACCTTTTACCTGTTTATGATAAACCTATGATATACTATTCTTTTTCTACTTTAATGTTAGCTGGTATAAGGGATATTCTCATAATATCGAATCCTGAGTTTATTGATCTTTACAAAAATCTTTTTGGTGATGGTAGTTTTATTGGGGTTAGAGTCTGGTATAAGGTGCAGGAGAAACCTAGGGGTATAGCAGAAGCTTTTATAATTGGTGAGGATTTTATAGGTAACGATAACGTTACCTTAATTTTGGGTGATAATATATTTTTTGGACAAGGTTTTAGTGCTATTCTTGAAAAGGCTAACAGTGTTGAAGGAGCTTGTATATTTGGGTATTACTTTAAGGATCCCAGAGCTTACGGTGTTGTTGAAGTTGATAGTAATGGTAAAGTTTTGTCAATAGAAGAAAAACCACAAAATCCTAAATCTAACTATGCTGTACCAGGGTTGTATTTCTATGATAATGAAGTTGTTAGTATAGCAAAATCCCTTAAACCTTCAAGTAGAGGTGAGCTTGAAATAACCGATGTTAACAAAGAGTATTTAGCGAGAGGAAAGTTAAACGTTATTTTGTTTGGTAGAGGGTTTGCTTGGTTTGATGCTGGAACTCATGATGGTTTACTCGAAGCTTCAAACTTTGTTGAAACTATACAGAAAAGACAATCTCTTTATATAGGTTGTATTGAAGAAATTGCTTTTAGAAAAGGATTCATAGGAAGAGAACAGTTACTTAAACTAGGTAAAAGTTTGGAAAAGACAGAGTACGGTAAGTACTTAATAGATCTGGCTGAAGGTAAAATACCCTAAAATGTTACCCTTAAGTTTATTCCTACCTCTATTCCAGGTAAAACTTCAAAAAACTTTTCTTTTTGTATATCGTTTTCAACGTATATTTCTGACATTTGAATTAACAAAAATTTTAAGTAACCACTTGATTGTATGAAATCTGAAAGTTTTATTGAAGTTTCATGGTAAAAGTTTGCTTCAAACACCTTTCTTTTGAAACTTTGAAATTTTGTGCTATTATACCACGGAAATTCTAAGTATAAGTTTACCTCATCTTTATTTTCTATCGTTGAATTTGCTTTGATTTTAGTTACGTAAAAATCAATTTCAGTGTCTGATAAAATTTTGTAAGAGTACGATAATCTCACGTTGTGAGATACTAAGTTTAGTAATGGTGGTGGTGTTGCTAAACCTATGTTAAACTTCGAATAGAACGAAGGTAAGTTAGTTATATTCTCTTGATATGAATAAGAAAATAGGTAGTACAGTGAAAAATTCTGTTTATTTTCTATTATTCCAGAGAACGATGTAGATGCATTTATTCTGTTTCTAACTGTAAGTAAGTTAAAATCTTCATCTTTTGAAAGTGAAAAGTTTACTTGAATATCGTTTACGTATATATTTTGATTTCTTCTGAATATTAGCCAATCAAGTTTATATATTGGTATGTACGATACTGTTGTTAATACTAACCTTGTTGATTGTTTAAAAGTACTTAATTCTCTTACGGTTGTTGTTGAGTGGTCTAGTGAGTAATTTTTGGGTATTAGACTTAAAAGTAAGTTATCAGGTATATTGAGTGATATTGATATTCCTGATGAAACGAATTGATTTAAAATACTTCTAACATCGTACAAATTAGATACAAATACAAGTGCATTGCTTAAGTTTTCGTAACCAAATATCCCTGAATATTCGTAAAATGGTATTGCTATTATACCTCTGTACAAGTTATTTGTGTAAAAATCGTACCATTTTAGATTGTAGTCTATGGAGTTAGCTGAAAACGTAGTATTTAGCGAAGAGTTTATAGAAATTGAGTTAAATATAAATTTGTTTATGTTAAAATCCGCTTTGTAGGTAATCTTACCACTCATACTTAAATCTCTTCTTATTGTGTTGGATATGTTAATAAAGTTAAAGTCCTTAAATTCGTATACAGGTGTTATGTACAAATTCATGATTCTAAACAAGTTTATTAGTGAAATACCTAAATTGTTTGATTCCAGTACTTCTTTTCTATCTCCTCTTTCTTTAAAACCTTCAAATAGCAAGTTTAGAGAATATTTGTTTCTTTCGGGGATTGGTGATTTAGAAAGTTCTTCAACTGTAGGTATTATATTTGTTTCTGATAGAGAAAACGTTTCTGAATGTTTAAAAGAGTTGTTTACGGTTATAGGTGAATAATTGAAAAATGTATCTAATGAAAGGGTATATGTCCAGTTTTGATATGAAGGATTTACGAAGTAGAAAACTTTATTTGTTGTTGTATTGTAGTTTTTTGCCGAGTAAATAGAAGATAAATTTAAAGAATTACCTAGGTTGAGAAAAGGTATTCTGTAAGATATTATTGCTGAAGAATTTAGGTTTATTTCTTCTATCAAGTTTTTTTGAATAATGGTATTGTTTCCTATTGTTACTAATCCGTTTTGTAGTGATGTTATTTGTCTGTCTGAGAATGAATAAGATATTGATGGTAGGTAGGTGAAGTTATGTTTGGTTGTTACAGAGTATTTAAAACTTCTTGAAGAATCGTTGTATATTAAGTATTCAGGTACAGTTGGGTCTGGGTATGAATCGTTGTTTATTATTGAAATTAGGTAATTTAATCCTAAGTATTTTAGAAAATCTGAGGAGTAGTAATGTGTAAGTGAGAATACGTTTATGTTTTCTTTTCCACCGGTTCCTTTAAAGTTTGGGAAAATGTTTTCTATAGAGAATGTTAAGTAAGGTTTAGACAAAATAGGAAAGTTTGAAATTTTAACTTCATCGTTGTAATTCAGTGATAGGTATGAATTTAAAGCACTGCTTATTAAAACTTTTACATCCGTTAGGTATATTTCGTTAAACCATATTTCACCTGTGTTTGACGGTTCAGTTGAGTTTTCGCTAACCTTAACCCCTATTTCTAAGGAATTTATATCCCTTATCGATGGAAAACCTAAAATTTTTGGCATTATGGGGTCATAGATATTATTGTTGATTACGAGTTTGTAATCTTCTCTTATTCTTACCTCTAGACGATTCCATTTATCTATGTTTAATTTGTTAAAAGGTATATTAAACTCAAAGTAATCTTTTTCTTTTGATATTAGTCTTACTATTACACTTTCATCTGAAAAAGTGTCTCCAGGTTTTTTTATTGGTTGGTCTGTATCGTTTTTACTTGGTATAAATACGTACATGATTAGCTTTGAGTATGATGAAAAGTTTTGGGAAGAATTAAATTTTATTGATGCTACACCTTCGGTACCACCTTGGTAAGGTATGAAGTTTGTATTTATAGGTACGTTTGAGAGGTTGTATACTATTCTTAGTGATGCTTCGTCTATTGATTTTGCTTCTGATATTGATAGTCCACTTGTTCCATGTAGGTATGAATATTCTTGAAGTCTTTCTTTTTCTTCTTGTGTTGATGCTTCAATGTTGAAAAACCTATTTTTTAAGTAAAGTGGTGAATCAAAAACAGATATAGATGTAGATGTTATTTGGTAAGGGTTATTTATAACAATATTATCCACTTTGTATACAGGAGTTGTTTTGAACTTAAGTTGTATTTCGTCTATTAGTATTCTTCCTTTAATTCCTTGGAATTTTTTTATTATTATTCTTACTGCGTAAACTTTTTTTAATACATCTATTTGAGATGAAGTTAAGTTTGTTATTTTAATGACAATTTGTTTCCAATCACTACCTTCCATGGTATTTGAAAACGATATAAAGTTTTCGGTTGTATCTAATTTTCCGTTTTTGTTAATGTCTTCTGAATCTATTTTTCCATTTCCTCCACCTTTTCTACCTCCTCCTATTTTTGTTATTATTTCTTGTGTTATTGGGTTATTGAATTCGTAGCCATCTTGGGAAGTTAGTAGTTCGTAATCTAGGTTGTTGTCTCCGTCAATATCTTCAGAAAATTGTCCTAGTTGTAAGAATAAAGTAATTTTATTTGTGTTATTGTCGTCGTAGTTGTTATCTTGATCGTTATCCATTTGAAGTTTGTACCATATTATTATTTCGTTGAGATCTGATAAATCCATTCCTGAGGAGCTTAGAGGTAACATTATTCCATTCCATTCTCCTTCCGAAAAATCGTAATCCATTACCAAAGAGTACTGATATACGTTAGGGAAATTTTGTGGGTTAAGTCTACCACCTGCTACTATGTATGGGCCGGGTTTTTGAGAGTAAGGTAGTATTTGCTGGTTAGGTGGTGTCCATGTGTAAGACATTAAGATAAAAGATTCGTTTGCGTAGTATTGTCTGTAATCTTTGTAGTAGAGTTTGCCCCTGTTTGTATAGTAGCACCCTTCGTTTGTGTAAGGTGATGAAAGATACCAAGCATCTTCTTCTTTTGATAGTAAAAGGGATTTTTTATTACTATCGAAATCTTCTATTATCGCTGCACCAAAGGTATTTGGATTAACTATTGATATTGAATATTCTGTATCTATGTAACTGGAAAATTTTTTGTCTTCTATATTTGCAATTTTGCCTATGTCTATCCTGTTAACGATTGATGTTATTATTCCTGTTTCTGATGTTTGTATACCTATTCTGGGTGCACTTGTACTTCCTTGGGATGTCCAAAATACCGTTGATAAAGAAAACGTTGTAAATTCGAATGGTTTATACTCGGCTATACCTCCTAAAGATATCTTTTGGCTTCCTCCAAAAAATGGTCTATATTCGTACGATATTTCAACAAGATCCCCTTCATTTATGATTGTAGGATCATTGAATGTTATTCTACCTATGGGGTAAATTATTGTATATTTGTCTTTTGGTATTACTACTCCGTTTACTTTGACTTCTTCACTGTTTTCTACTATGTCAAAATCTAGTTGATAACTAACCGTTGATTCGTAAAATTTTACTTTCATTGTGTAAGTTGATTCAGAATCAATTGGATCTCTTGTTAGAGTGTATATGTTATAATTTGCGTTTGTTAAAAACGGTGTTAGTGAATTAAATCTTAATGTTCCTTTATTCATATCAATGTAGTAATCTTGTTTTTGGAATTGAATTGTAGATAGAATTGTTGGATCTGAAGTTAGGTATACAGATATTTCAATTTCCTTTGAGAGAGTTATATCCAGCGAACCAAGAGGATAAATGTTTTTTAGCTCGTATGGTGAGTATCCTAAACTACTATTGAATAAGTATAGGTATTCTTTATTGTCATTTCCTATTCCTTTGTATACGTTCGTTGAGAATGTTATAGGTTGTCCAGAATTGTGTGTATAAAAAACTGCTAAAGATTTATTTATCTCAAGGGTATTTTTTAATTCTATTTCACTATTAAATCTATCAAAAAGGTATTCGTTTCCTGGTGCAAGTTTTCTAAACGGTATTCCATCAATGTATATATCTATTCTATCGTTTATTGATGCTGATACAAAAACACTTATAGAGTTTTGATCAATATTGTTATCCGGTAGTTTAAAGTATTTTCTTTTTATAAATTCAATGTCTTTTATTTTTTTCTCCGTTATTCTCTTTGTGCCTAT
>CALFVP010000032.1 GCA_937928175.1 uncultured bacterium
TAAAAAACTTGATCCTCAAACTCCCGTTGCAGTAATTTCAAACGTATCTAAATTGAACCAAAAAATAATAATATCTTCATTAAGTAAATTACCAGATGAAAAAAATATAACCCCACCTTCAATTTTTATTATTGGGCAAGTCGTTGAATACCAAAAAGAACTAAACTGTTACAAAAACCAAAAGAAAATACTTTTTACAGGAATTTCAGAAGAAAGATTTTTCGAAGAAGGTATAATATTTCATCTTCCAATGGTAAGAATTGTACCACTAGAAGATTATTCAAACCTTAAGGAATATATAAAAAGAGTAATAATGGGAGAATTCGAATGGGTCATATTCTGTAGTAGATACGGCGTTATTTACTTTTTTTCAAACCTTTTCGAAATTGGATTTGATAGCAGAAGTTTAAAAAACGTCAAAATTGCAGCTATAGGTACATCAACAGCAAACACCCTAAAAAGCTACGGCATAGTCCCAGAAATAGTACCAAAAAAAGAATGCTCCGAAGGACTACTAGAAGAGTTTAGAAATGTTAAAAAAGGTAAAATATTTATGCCAAGATCGGATCTCTCGGACAAAGGACTAGGTAAAGGATTCTCTGAAATGGGATTTGAAGTTGAAGAATGTATAGCTTACAAAAACATCATGCCTGAAAACCTACCAGATCTGGATTTCTCGCTAATAGATGAAATAATTTTTACATCTCCTTCAACGGTAAGAAATTTTATAAAAAGGTATGGAAAGATACCAAACGTAAAAATTAGATGCATAGGACCTAAAACCGAAACAGAACTAAAAAAATTTATGACAAATACTTAACAATAAAAATAGTCTTTGACTTTTTTAATTTATTTTTTAAATTATTCTAATAAGGAGGTTTTATGGCTGTTGAATCTAGAAAAATAGAAATAAACAGTGTTATGAATAACTTTAACCTTAAGGATCCTTACGGTAAAACTTATTCATCAACAGATCTTATGGGAGATAAAGGATTACTAGTTGTATTTACTTGTAATCATTGTCCTTACGCTCAAGCTGTTTGGCCGAGGCTAATAAAATTATCAAAGGAAATAACACAAAAAGGAATAAACGTTGTTGCAATAAATTCAAACGCTCCTAATAAAGAATACATCGATGATTCGGTTGAAGAAATGAAAAAGAAAATAACCGAATGGGGTATTCCTTTTCCTTACTTAGTTGACGAAGATCAGAGTGTAGCAAAAGCTTACGGAGCTGAATGTACACCAGACATATACCTTCTTGACAAAAATATGAGGCTCTTTTATCACGGTAGATTTGACGATAACTGGAAAAACATAAACGAAGTCAAAAAAGAAGATTTAAAAGAAGCTTGTTATCTTCTAATCGAAGGAAAAGAACCACCATCCGAACAGTACCCATCCATGGGATGCTCAATAAAGTGGGTCTACTAAAAAACAATGCTAAGAAGGTTAAGATTAACAAACAGTATTAGAGATTTAGTTAGCGAAGTTAACCTAAAACCTAGTAACTTCATAGCACCTTTTTTCGTAATCGAAGGTAATAACATAGTACAAGAAATCAAAAGTTTTCCAGGAGTATTTAGATACACTATCGATAAACTACTTTTGGAAATTAAAGAGATACTAAGTAAAGGAATAAAATCCGTACTGCTATTTGGTGTTATCGATGAAAAATTTAAAGACGATTTAGGTAGCTATGCTTTATCCGAAGATAACGTAGTATGTAGAGCCATAAGAGAAATAAAAAATTCTTTTGATGACATAGTTGTTGCTGCTGATGTATGCGTATGTAATTATACTTCTCATGGACATTGTGGTATTGTAGTTAACGGTAAAGTTGACAATACAAAAACAATAGAGGTGCTTGGCAAAATTGCTTTGAACTATGCTAAAGCTGGAGCTGATATAGTTACTCCATCAGCTATGGCTGACTTTCAAGTTATGCAAATACGAAAAGTACTAGACGAAAACGGATTTAACGACAAAATTATAATGTCATATTCTGCTAAGTACGCTTCAAGCTTTTATGGACCATTTAGAGATATAGCTAACTCTTCACCAAAATTTGGTGATAGAAAAACCTACCAGCTAGACTTTAGAAATATAAAGCAAGCTTTATCCGAAGTTGAAAAAGATATACAAGAAGGTGCAGATATAATTATGATTAAACCAGCTTTATCGTATTTAGACGTAATAAGGGAAGTAAAAAACAGGTACAATGTACCTATTGCAGCTTATAACGTTAGTGGAGAATACGCTATGGTAAAAATTTCAGCTAAAGAAGGAATAATAGACGAAAAATCAGTAGCTATTGAAATACTAACCTCAATAAAAAGAGCAGGAGCAGACATTATAATATCATACTGGGCTAAGGAAATTGCAGAACTCCTCTAAATACCTAAAACCTTAACTAAAACTTCATCAATATTTTTAATGTTAGCACAATCTGGGACTTTTATAACTTTATCAGGTTTTCTGATAATACCCCTTCTTAAAGCTATAAATTTTTGCCAGTAGTAACGATTAACAAATTCAATAAGTTTACCTTCCATTTCTTCATTTTGAACTTCAAATACTATCTTTTTTCTAGTATCCAGTTTTAAAAGAAATAGGAACTTTTTTATATCTTCTTCTCTTATCTGTATTGCTAAAGATCCTTGAAGGTGATGAGGTACAAATACATCTTTAGGTAATATCTGGGATATTCTTTTTTCTAGTCCTAATCTTTTCAATGCTATAGTTGCCATCACTACCCCATCGTATTCACCACTATCAAGCTTAAAAAGTCTTTCTTCTATGTTTCCCCTTATGCTTTTTATTATTAAGTCTGGGCGGACGTTTTTTACTTGCTCCATCCTCCTCCTACTCGATACACCTATAACACACCCAGACGGAAGTGTATATATAGAATACCCTTTTAAGTTCTCATTCAAAACAAGACAATCCGTATCATCCTCAGATTCTGTCAAAGCTACAGTCAATAACTTACTTTTATGCACATCTGGCAAATCTTTAGCACTGTGAACAGCAATATCTATCTCACCACGTAACAATTTATCCTCTATAACATCAGTAAAAAAATCACTTCCCTCTATAGAATAAATAGGAGTTTCTTTATCTATATCACCAGTAGTATCAAAGTATACAACCTTAAACTTTACCCTAAGCGAAGGTACCTTGTTAAAAAGCTTCTCTAAAAATTCCTCAACTTGCCTCTTAGCTAAATTACTACCCCTACTACCAATAACTATATTCCTTTTCATAAGATCGCACTTAATACTCTCCATAAACTTCACAACCTCTAAACCTATAAATTTCCTAGAAAGAATACTTAAAGATCTCTTCCTGCCTAAATTGTAATTACTAAGATTACATATATCATCTATATTGTAAACAATTACATTTCTATACTTAAAACAAATATTAACATTTCTGGGCACACCCAAATCAAAAATAAACACAGGTGTTTCTAACACTGGTGTTTCTAACACCTTTATAATGTTGTCATTTAGTATTCCTGGCGAGTTAGTTGAAGATACTATTACGTTGTAATTTTTTATTATTTTTTCTAGGTTTTCGAATACATCAAACTTTAAGTTAAACTTTTTTGAAATTTCTAAAGCTCTGTTAGGATGGCTTTTAGACACAACAGTTATATCTTTTGATAAACTTTTTAAGTAAGGTATGACATGTAAAGCAATATCACCGGTACCGATAATTAGTATTTTTGGATTCTGAATATTTTTAGAAATCTCTTTTTTTATTATACTTCCCAAAGATACATTTCCCATACTTACAAAAAAGTTTTTTCTTACCTTACCAGCTACAAATAAAGCTCTTTGGAATAATTTATTCAAAAAGTACTTTGTTCTTTTTTTACCAAGAGCAAAGTAGTAACTTTTCTTAACTTGATCATAAATTTGAGATTCACCAAATATTCTTGAATCAAGACCACTAGCAACAGAAAATATATGCCTTACAGCATCTTCACCAGTAAGAAAATAAAAAAACTTCCTATCACTAGGAAGAACATTGAGAGAAAAAAATAACATATCTCTAAGCTTTACAGACTCTAAACTACTTTTCACACTCTTGTAACCGTATACCTCAAAACGATTACAAGTTGATAATACAACAGATTCATCAAGAAAACATAACTTATCGTAATAAGCATCAATCGACTTACGAGCTACACAATACCTCTCCCTTACATCTACAGAAGCATTTTTATGGTTTATTCCAAAAACAAAATACATACCCCTAAACCTTTTTCCTAACAACAACCCTAAAACTCTCACCCACTCTCTCTATACTCAAAATTTCATGCCCATCTTGCTCCAAACTCTTAGGTACATTACTTATAGGTTCACCATCATCCAGTATCACCTCTAACACACTACCAACCTCCATCTCACTAAGCTTAATCTTAGCTCTAACATAATTAAAAGGGCATTTAACCCCCCTCAAATCTAAAACTTCCCCCAAATACTCCACTTTATACCCTCCTCATTCTTAAATAAAAATTTTACAAAATCATATTTTAAATTATCAAGTTTTTTACTTTTAAAAAAGTTGAAAATATAAAATAATTTCCTATAAAATTTTTGCTAAACTTTGGAGGTTTTTATGACTGAAGAATACATTGATTTATTTGACATTCACAAAGGAGTTGATAGAGAAAAAGAAATAGTTGAAATTGAAGAAGTTATAGAAAGGTTTTTATCTGGAAGGATGAGTCCTGAGAAATTTCTTTCTTTTAGGTCTACTCATGGAATTTACGGTGTTAGGAATTATCCTGAGGGTATGCATATGGTTAGGATAAAACTTCCTCAAGGTATAATAAATTCTGAACAACTAAAAGCTGTTTCAAGAATGGTTGAGAATTATGCTGGTAGTGGTGTTGCTCACATCACAACAAGGCAAGATTTGCAACTTCATTACGTCAAATTAGAAAAAATTCCATCTCTTTTTAGGGAGATGGCTAAAGCTGGTCTTACTTCCAAGGAAGCTTGTGGTAACACTGTTAGAAACATCACAGCTTCACCGTTTACAGGTATATCTAAAGATGAGGTATTTGATGTTTTACCTTACGCTATGTACATGACAAGATATTTTCTTAGACATCCTCTTACAACTTCCTTACCCAGAAAGTTCAAAATAGCATGGTCAGAATCTCCAAGTGATTGGGGAATGGTAAAGATACACGATTTAGGTTTTATTGCTTGTAAGAAAGTTATCAACGGCAATGAAGTTAAAGGTTTTAAGGTATACGTAGGTGGCGGATTAGGTGCTATACCTATAGAAGCACAATTATTAACAGATTTTATCGATACTGAAAACGTTTATTACTTATCTGAAGCTATTATAAGGGTATTCCATAGAGAAGGTGAAAGAAAACTTAGAAGTAAAGCTAGAATTAAGTTCCTTGTTGCCAAATTAGGTATAGATGAATTTAGAAAAAGTGTTTTTGAAGAGTATGAAAGAGTCAAAAAACACATTAACATAAAAGATGATCTTGAAAAGTACGTTAACAATTTTCCTTCTCCTGCTCCTTTGGTATACGGTAGAGAGGGCGGAAAAGAAATTAAAAACGTTAGTTTAGAAAGAGAATACAAAAATATTGAGAATGATCCTGAATACCTTAGATGGATATCTAGAGATGTTTTTCAACAGAAACAAGATGGATACAATGCTATTATGATTCGCGTAGAATTGGGTAACTTAAAACCAAAAGAACTTGAGTTTATAGCTAAGTTATCTGAGGATTACGGTGCTGGTTATGTAATCATGACTCAAAGACAAGATGTACTTTTACCTTGGGTCAAAACGGAATTTTTACCAGCAGTTTTTTGCAATTTGAAAGAAAATGGGTTTGATGTTAACTCTTCACTATCTCTTATAACTTCTTGCCCTGGTGCTTTTTCTTGTAAACTTGCTGTAACCTATTCTTATGAACTTGCCAAAGCCATATCCAGAGAAGTTAAAGATCTAGATGGTATTAGAATAAACATATCCGGTTGTCCAAATTCCTGCGGACAACATCACATTGGAGATATAGGTTTTAGCGGTAGCTCTATAAACACTAAAAGTGGAGTAGTGCCATCTTACCTTATGTACATAGGTGGTTACCCATACGAAGAAAAAGCTATCTGGGGTACAGCTTTACTTAAAATACCATCAAAAAAAGTACCATTAGCTGTTAAAAAAATAGTCAGTATGTACAAAGAAAATAAACTAGAAAACGAAACATTTAGAGATTTCATAAAGAGAGTAGACCCAGAGACCATAAAAAAAGAAATATACGTATTTACAAGTATAGAAAGTAAATCCGAAGAACCAGATATTTACGTTGAATGGGGACAAAGCAAAGAATTTACAATAGAAGCTGCTAAAAGAGGAGAATGTGCTGGAAGTTTACTTGATATAATTTCTATATCTCTTTTTGAATCTCTTAGAGAAGTATACGAAGCTGAAGAATACCTAAACGACGAAGATTACCAAACTGTAACACAAAAATGTTTCAATGCAGTTTTAGGATGTATTAAAGCGTTAATGTACCTAAAAGGTATTGATCTTAGTAACCCTAAAGAAATTCTTGACAGTTTCCCATCCATAGTAAACGAAAAAATTTTACCTAAAGAATACAACACCATAGCAAACGAAGCTATGGAATGGATGAAAGATATCACTAAAATTGATAAAAAGAAAGCTAACGAAATACTCAACAGAACTAGTGAATTTGTAAAACAAGTTGATAAGGCATTTTTAAGACTTACACCAGAACTTAAAATAGAGCAGATTAAAAATACCCAAAATGACGATGATGAAATCTAACAAAGAAATTTTTGAAAAAGCCTGTAAATACATACCTGGTGGTGTATCATCACCAGTTAGAGCATTTCACCAAGTTGGTGGAACACCTATATTCGTTAAGAAAGGAAAAGGTTGTAAGATAGTAGATATCGAAGGAAAAGAGTACATAGATTACATAATGTCATGGGGAGCAATAATTTTAGGGCATAGCAATAAAAGTGTAATTAAGTCTGTGAGTAAACAAATAAAGATAGGTACAACTTACGGTATATCAACTGAAATGGAGTACATTTTAGCAAAGATGATATCTGAGCTAGTACCATCAATGGAAATGGTTAGATTTGTAAACTCTGGTACTGAAGCTTGTATGAGTGCTATAAGGTTAGCTAGAGCTTTTACTGGAAAAGAAAAAATAATAAAATTTGAAGGATGTTATCACGGACATGCAGATTATTTTCTAGTTTCAGCAGGATCAGGTGTTGCTTCCATGACAAAACCATCAAGTAAAGGTATACCTCAAAACATAATAAAGGATACAATCATTTTACCCTTTAACGATAAGGAAGCTTTTATAAAAACTGTTGAAAGAGAAAAAAATATATCCTGCGTAATAATTGAACCTATACCAGCTAACATGGGGGTTATACTTCCCCAAGAAGGATTTCTTGAAACTGTAGCAAACGTATGCAAAGATAAAAACATACTTTTGATATTCGATGAAGTTATAACTGGATTTAGGTTTGGACCTTACGCTTGCCAAAGTATTTTTGGCATTAAACCAGATTTAACATGTTTAGGTAAAATAGTAGGTGGAGGGTTTCCTCTTGCTTGCTTTGGGGGAAAAAGAGAAATCATGTCACTTCTTGCACCAATCGGAGAAGTTTACCAAGCAGGAACACTTTCAGCTAACCCTGTAGCACTTTCAGCTGGAATAACAACC
>CALFVP010000033.1 GCA_937928175.1 uncultured bacterium
TCAACAATAGCGGTATCAACAACGTACTTTTGTCCAAAAGCAAAACTACCTAAAACAAACATAGAGAAAAAAAGTAACCCAAATTTTTTCATAAAAACCTCCTCAAAAATATTATAATACCAAATTAAAATTTTTTAAAACTCACCAAAATTTTATCCACAAGTTTATCCTGTAATTCCATCATTACTTTTTCATCTTCTTGAGATGTCTCGTGATCGTATCCTAAAAGATGCAAAATACCATGTACCAAAAGTCTCACAAATTCATCAATTGGTTCAACTCCATACTCATAGCTTTGAGAATAAACTTTATCCAAAGATATTATTACATCACCTAGGTAAACATACCTACCATTCTTTTCATTGTAAGGGAAAGAAAGAACATCTGTAGGGTAATCTTTACCTCTAAACTTCTTATTGTAATCTTTTATTTCATCGTTTTTACATAAAACAACCGTTACCTCAACTTTTTCAATATTCAATTCTTTAAAAACGTACTCGCAAACGTACTTAACAAATTTAGCACTAAATATCCTCTTTTTGTAATTGTTCAAAAAATTCACTTTTATCATACAATACGTACTCCTAAGTTGTCAATAGAAAGTATCTGAAGATCGTAAGGAATATTAGTATTTTTTGATACAAAATTTCTTATTTTTTCTATTTCTTCAAACGAAGGTCTTTCACTAAACACGCAGCATATTGTAGGTCCACTTCCAGAGACAAAACTACCTATGAAATTTGGTGAAATTTCTTCAATTTTCAGTGAGAGTAATTTTTCAAACCCTTTGTACAGTTTAGCTCTGTAAGGTTGATGTATTTTATCTCTAAGACCAAGAGATATCAAGAATTTATCATTATTAACTATACCTAAAACTAAGCTAATAGAGGACCTTAAGTTAAATACTACATCTTCTTTGGTATAAGAGTTTGGTAAAACTTCCCTTGCTTCTTTTGTAGAAACATCAAATTCAGGTATCACAAAAGCAAAATGAATGTTATCTGGAACATTAAGTTTAAAATAGGAATTTTTTCCGTCAATATTTGATACAGTAAAACCACCGACTGTGGATGGTGTTACGTTATCTGGGTGTCCTTCTATATCAATACCAAGAGGTAAAATAATTTTTTCCTTAAAAACATCAAAATTTTCAATATCTCCTTTTAGAGCATTTATGCACTTTAAATAAACATAACCAAGGGATAAACCTCCTATTATAGCAACAGAGCTACTTCCCAATCCCCTTTTAAGAGGAATATGATTTTTTATCCATATTCCATACCTAGGAACATCTTGTTTAAACTCTCTAAGCACTCTTTGAAAAGAAATATAAACAATGTTTTTTGCTATATCTTCGTTAATACTGTCCTTACCTAAATACGTAACCCCTGGATTAGGTTGAAAAGAGAAATAGCAATATATTCCAACAGCAACACCAAAAACATCAAACCCACTACCTATATTAGCACTACTACCAGGAACCATTACTTTAAACTGAGTTATATCCATAAACAATCTTAAAACTGCTGTAGGTTATCCAAAAATTCACTGTTATTTTTAGTTTTTGAAAGAACATCTAAAAGTTTTTGTATTATTTCCTCGTTAGAGTAATCATTTAACGCTCTTCTTAACAACCAAATTTTATGCAGTACATCATCTGGTAAAAGTAACTCTTCTCTTCTTGTACCAGATAGTTTTAAGTCAATTGCTGGGAATATCCTTTTGTTAGCTAAATTTCTATCAAGATGTATCTCCATATTACCGGTTCCTTTAAACTCTTCATATATAACTTCATCCATTTTACTTCCAGTATCAATTAACGCACTAGCAATAATAGTTAAACTACCACCTTCTTCTATTTTTCTAGCAGAACCAAAGAAGTGTTTGGGTTTATAGAAAGCACCAACTTCAATACCACCTGACATTACTCTACCAGTAGGAGGCATTATGACATTGTAAGCTCTTGTAAGACGAGTTAAACTATCAAGCAAAATAACAACATCGTTTTTCTCTTCGACTAACCTTTTAGCTCTCTCAAGTACCATTTCAGCAACAATTCCATGTCTAGAAGGCTCTTCATCAAAGGTAGAACTTATAACTCTAACACCTTTTAAAGATCTTTTCCAATCTGTAACTTCCTCTGGTCGCTCATCTATAAGTAAAACAAATATTATAACTTCAGGATGATTCTTTCTTATAGCACTTGCTATTTTCTTAAGAATAGTAGTTTTACCAGCTTTAGGTGGAGAAACCACTATACCTCTTTGCCCTTTACCTATAGGTATAAACATATCAATTATTCTGGTATCTATGTCATTTTTTGAATACTCTAAATCAAATTTTTCTGTAGGAAACATTGGTGTGAGTTTTTCAAAAAGAGGACGTTTTTGCAAATTACTCACAAATTCCTTACCATTTACCTTAACAACCTTCAACAACCCAAAATATTTTTCGTTATCTCTTAAAGGAGCTCTTATGGTACCAAAAATCTCATCACCAGTTCTTAATCCTAAAGATTTTATTTGAGTTTGAGAGACATAAATATCCCCAGCACCAGAAAGGTAGTTATAGCTCTCTGATCTAAGAAAACCATACCCTTGATTTTGGTCATTAAGTATCTGAAGCACACCACTAGCATAAACCGTTCCACCTAACTTGTTATGGTTATCCACTAACTTAAAAAGTATATCAAGCTTATTCCTATACGAGGAAAGTCTAACATCGTAAACCTTATAAAGCAACTCAAGAAGTTCATCTATAGATTTCTCTTTTAACTCATCTAAAAATATTTCTCTCATATCAGGTGGTAACGTCTTTGTATAAGGTTCTTTCTTTTGATCCTCATCGACAGTACTATCGCCTATCTCTTCCTTAAGGGACATAAGAGTATCCTTAAGATCCTCACTCTTACCAGAATCACCCTCAAAAACACTTTCCTCAACCTTACTAGAAACATTAACCTCATCAACATTGATAATTTGATCTTGCTTAATATCAAAATTTTCTGACATAAATTACCTCTCTACCAAAAGAATAGAAAAAAGAAATAAAAAGCTCAACTTAAACTAAAAGTTATTTTAAAAGTTAAGATGCCAAATATCAAGAAAAATAGAATTCCAATTTTAACATGCTTTATAATGTTTTGAACTTAAACGCTATAAAACAGATATGAAAAAAAGCAATAAACTTGAGCAATCACATAAACTCACAATGACTCAAATACCAACACATATCTTACTTCAAACGATAGATCTTCTTGGATTACCACTTCTGGAACTTGAAAATGAAATAAAAGCGGAAATAGAAGAAAACCCATTTCTGGAAATAGACGAAGAGAAAAATTTAACTTCTATAGACTACGCAAATGCCAAAGTAGATGAAATTGACGAAAAAGAACCAAACTTAGGTGAAATAACAGACACCTATGAAATCTCAAAAATAAAAGAAATTGAATTTCAAGAAAGAAGAACATTCAAAAACGTAACGTTTGAAAAATTACTCTCTGAAAGTGAAACACTTCAAGAACACCTTATTTTCCAAGCAAAACTAGAATTTGACGATGAAAGACTATTTACATTAGCAAGTTACATAATATACGAATTAGACGATAACGGATTCTTTAAAGGAAACATAGAAAACCTAAAAAACATAGAAGAATATACCTTTAGCGAAGAAGAAATCGAAA
>CALFVP010000034.1 GCA_937928175.1 uncultured bacterium
GTCTATTTTTTTGAAGTCTAGTATAAAGTTATTTTCTTCGAGTAGTGGTACATAGTAAACTATTCCTCCAGCTACTATTATTCCGTTAAAATGTGCTGGATACGTTGGAGATGGAACTATTACAACATCTTCGCTGTTTATTATTCCTAAAGCAAAATGCGCTATTCCTTCTTTTGAACCTATAAGTTGCAATATTTCTTTTTCCGGGTTTAACGTTACGTTAAATTTTCTTTCATACCAATTTGCTATTTCTTTTCTTAGTTCTCTTTCTATTTCACCGTCATGCCTTGAATAGTTGTGTACATCATCTCTTTCTAATGCTTCTTTTAGTTTGTCTATAACTCTTTGAGGGGGTTTTAGATCTGGACTACCTAAACTGAAATCAATAGTATCTATACCTTTTTTCTGAGCTTCTATTTTCATGTTGTCAACAACTGAAAATATGTATGGAGGTATTCTCTTTAACCTGTATGCTTCGGAAAATTCGTGTTTCAGAGAAGTTTCATTCTTCATAATGTTTTATATTATATAATTTTTTAATCGTCTATTTCAATAAGAATTTTAGGTTCTGAGATGGATATTTCTAAGATTGAAATGGGTAAAATGGTTTAGTTATATTTTATTGGTATGATGAATCTTTCTAGTAGAGAGATAAGAAAAGTTTTTCTAGAATTTTTTGAAAGCAAGTCTCATAAGGTTGTTGAAAGTAGTTCAATTATACCTTCGGATGATCCTACTTTACTTTTTACTACTGCTGGTATGGTACAGTTTAAACCTTACTTTCTAAGAGAAAAGATTCCTCCATTTACAAGAGCTACATCCATTCAAAAGTGTTTAAGAGCTGGTGGAAAGGCTAGTGATCTTGAGAATGTTGGTAAAACTCCAAGACATCATACTTTTTTTGAAATGTTAGGCAATTTCTCTTTTGGTGATTACTTTAAGGAAGATGCTATAAAGTTTGCTTGGGAATTTGTTACAGAAGTTGTTGGAATAGATAAAGAATTACTTTACGTAAGTGTTTACAAAGATGATAAGGAAGCTTTTGAAATTTGGAATAAACTTATAGGTTTAAGTGAGGATAGAATTGTTAGGCTTGGTGAGAAAGATAATTTTTGGGGACCTCCAGGTGATGAAGGACCTTGTGGCCCTTGCTCAGAAATATACATCGATCTTAGAGATAGGTGGGAATACGATAAAGATAATTGTAAATCTATTGAAAATTGTGATGGATTTTTAGAGTTTTGGAATTTGGTTTTTATGCAGTATCATCAGGATAGATTCGGACAAAGAAGAGAATTGGAGTTTAAAGGTATAGACACTGGTATGGGATTAGAGAGACTTGCTATGATTTTACAAAATAAAAAAAGTGTTTACGAAACCGATATTTTTGAACCTATAATATCCAAAATATCTAAAGAAAGTGGTAAAGAGTATAAAGGTGATAACGTTGTACCAATGAATGTGATAGCAGATCACGCAAGAGCTATAACTTTTGTTTGTGCTGAAGGAGTTTACCCATCAAATGAAGGTAGAGGATACGTTGTAAGAAGAATACTTAGAAGAGCTTTAAGGTACGCTAACAAAATGGGAATAAATGAACCTATAGTTTTTAAAGTTATAGATAGTGTTGTTGATTCTATGGGAGATGTTTACCCAGAAATTGTAGCTAAAAAGGAAAGTGTAAAGAAAGTTATAAAGGTTGAAGAAGAAAAGTATTTTAAGAATATAGGTAACGGTATAGTTTACCTTTCTGAGGTTATAGCTAAGCTTAAGGATGAGAAAGTAAAAGTTTTGCCAGGTGATGAGGTATTCAAACTTTACGATTCTATGGGGCTACCTTTGGATGTTATTGAAGATGTTTGTCATGATGAAGGTATTGAGGTGGATTGGTCTAGATTTAATGATCTTATGGAATCACAAAGAAAAAGAGGGAAGGTAAGCTGGAAGAAAGAAGAAAAATTAGATTTGTCGTTTGTTAAGTCTAGTCTTCCTACTAAGTACGTTGGTGATGAATACTTTGAGTATGAGTCAAGAATAAATGATATCTATGTTAAGGAAGGTGATAATATCACTAGAAGGGAATGTATTCGTGAAGAGGAGATAGGTATAGTTTTAACGGATGAAACACCTTTTTACGCTGAAGGTGGTGGGCAGGTTGGAGATGTTGGTGTTATGTTTTCTGATGAGAATGTTTTATTTGTGATGGATACTAAGAAAGAAAATGATGTTTATTTACATTTTGTTAAAGTTAGCAAGGGTGAATTTAAAGTTGGTGATAAGGTTAAGATGTCTGTAGATGCTGGTAGAAAACTTAGCATAGCCAAACACCATACTGCTACTCATATACTACATTACGCTTTAAGAAAAGTTTTAGGTGAGCATGTTGTTCAATCTGGTTCTTTGGTTGAAAGCAATAGGTTAAGGTTTGACTTTTCGCATTTTTCAGCACTTACAGACGATGAGATAAGAAAGGTTGAGGATGAGGCTAATGAAGTTGTTTTTAGAAACATAGAGGTAGTGAAAAGGTTTATGCCTAAACAAGAAGCTTTGAAAATTGGAGCTTTAGCATTTTTTGGTGATAAGTATGGAGATATTGTTAGAGTTGTTGAGATTGCAGGATTTTCAAAAGAGTTTTGTGGTGGTACTCACGTTTCTAGAACTGGAGATATTGGAATTATAAAGATTATTGAAGAGAAAGCAGTTGCTTCTGGAATAAGAAGAATAGAAGCGGTTGCAGGTAAACAAGCTTTACTTGAGTTTAGAAAGTATTATAGCGTTGTTGAAGAAATTTCAAAATACTTGGGCGTAAGTTTTGAAAATATACCTCAAAGGGTTCTTAATCTTATAAAGAAAGCAAAAGAAGC
>CALFVP010000035.1 GCA_937928175.1 uncultured bacterium
CAGTTATTAAATTTCTTTCGTTTTCAAGTGGTTTTATTGATGTTATTTTTGCGTTAATTATCCCATCTCCTTTTAGAAAACATCTTGATATTTCATCGGTATCAAGTACTTTTACTGTAATTTCGTCACCGATTTTTAGAGAACTGATTGGAGTTCCGTCTATTGGTGAAAGTACAGGTTGAATGGCTATGTCTGAAATTGAAATGGAACTTAATGTGTTTTCTTCTATAAATTTGAGATGTTCTGGAATTGGAAGATTTGAATCTTTTAAGAATCTATAAAAACTGAATATGTCTATGCTTTCCATAGAAAACCTGATTATTGCATTTGGGTCACTTAGAATTAGAGGAGCGTAGGTATATAAAAATCTTTTTATATCTAAGTACTGTTTATTTTCAGTTACTAGCTTTATCAAAGTTTGAGTAAATTTGCTATCTGATGAAAATATATACTCCGCTCTTTTGGAAAGATCAGGGTCTATCTGTAAATTTTTTAAGTTATCGGATACGTTTTTTATTATCTCCTTCCATGGAGATTCAATGTTTATTTTTGATATTTCAAGTGATTGTGATACGTAACTTTTTACCAACTCTATAGTTTTTGATTTTGTGTTAATGAACATTAAAGCTATGCCTAAGTATATTGAAAACGAAAACTTTAGTTTTATTATAACTACATCTTTTTTCAATGAACTAAGTACAAAGTAAACTTTTTCCATGTCTCCGTCAAAATAAGAGATTAGGAATGAAGCTACTTTTTCAGGTATGCCTTTTGATAGTATACTACTAAGATCCATAAGTAAATTTTAGGAAATAATTTTAGTATTTTCAATATTTTTGGGTTATAGGTTCTAAACAGTTTTGGAAATCTATGTATGCTTTTATTCAAAATAAAGGTATGTGGTTATCTAAGTTGATTGATATATTGGGTTTAGCTTTGTATATTTCTTTATTGTTTTTTGGTATAAGGTTAGGGTTTAAAAATAGTTTTAGAGTTTTACTATTTATACTGTTTTTGACTGCAATGAATACGGTTATTTACAGGATATTTAAATCTTTTATTGTTAAAGAGTATCTAGAGTTTATAGATACAGGAATAGTTATTGTCTCTTCGGTAGTTAGCTTTTTTGTTTTCTATCCACTTATTAATAAGATAAGTGATCGAATTGGTGATATTGGTTTGGTTGTTGTTAATAGAATGATTAGTTTTTTGTTGTTTGCTGTTAATGGTGTATTTTTGATAGGTTATTTTGTTATTTTTTCAGAGTTATATCCTCAGTTTTATTATGTACTGGAGACCTCTTCCTTTCTTAGAATAATGTCAAACATTGTTAAGTTTGTAATAGGTATAGAAGTTATTTAAAATGTCACTTTTTACGATGATTTGTCGTTATTTTTTAAATAGGAGAGATTTATGAAAAAAGTGTTTTTTCTTGCTGTTATGGCTTTGCTTACAGTTTTTAATTCTTATGGAAAGGAAAATATAAAAGTTTATCTCGGTCCCAATATGGTATTTTTTGCTGATTCTGTTGGAGTTGGAGCTTTATTGGGTGCAAACATTGAACTAGGGTATTCAAAGTTTTCACCTTCTGATTTTATAAGTATTTCACCTGAGTTATCTTTTAGTTTTTCACAAACCGAAAAAAGTTATTTCTCTTCTATTTCTTTGAAGTTGATTCCGGATTATGAATTTTTGATTTATTCTTTTGAAAAGAGGTATTTTTTATTTTTGAGAATTGGGTTTGGATTTGGTTTCTCTTTTATTAACGTTAATGTTGATTCTTTGAGTGCTTCTGGTTTTGGACTGGTTATTGAACCTGTTATTGGACTTTGGTACAATTTCTTGGAAAACTTTTGGGTAAATTTAGATTTTAGATATCTTATCTCTTCGGATATTAACGCTAAAATTACTTCTTTAGTTTCTCCTAGTGTCAATGTTAATTTTGCTGTTCAATTTTAGATGAAAAAACAAGGAAAAACTTAAAGTTATCTTTTTCGGAAATATGTGTTATTATTTCTGCTTTTAGGTTTTCAGATTTGTATAAAATGCTTACAATTCCCGCTATACCACTTAAATTGCTAATTTTTACATCAATGTTTTCTCCAAAATTATCCCTTACTTCTGAGGATAAAAAATTGTAGGTATCATTCTGTATTAGCGGAAGTACTAATATAATTTTAGCTTTAAAGTTTAGTATGTTGATAGAAAAACCTGTTTCTATTCTTTCTAGGTTACTATAATCAATTCTAAAGATTGGTTTGGAGAAAAGAGATATTTTATCAATGCTTAGGAATGGGTATACAGAGCAAAATGTTGCATTTTGCTGGTAATCTCTTATTATTTCTGCATTCAAAAACGTATTTTTGAATATCTTTTGTATTACTGATAAGTAGAATTCATTTTCTATTATTTCGTTTTCTGGTATGTTTATTTTGTTTATATATGATATTTTTGTATTATCCTCGTTTAGTCTTAATGATGTTAGGATTACGTTTTTGGGGTAATTTCTAGAGAATAGTGGTGATGAAAATTCTGAATTAAAATGTTCTGATAATGTTCTGGCTTCGAGCGAAAATTCAAATTTTCTATAGTACCATTCAATAAAAAAACTTATTCCCAAAAGTATGTTACTTGTGATTATAGCAGATAGTTCTATATCTGATACTATTCCTAAGTTGAGAAGGTTTTCTGATTTGTAGTTTAGCGATAGAAAGTTATTTTTGTATTTGCTTATGAGTATTCCTAGACCGTTTTTTTCTATTATTGCACCAAATAATAAATTTGATATTGCATTACTTTGAGTTAGAAAAAATACGTGTAAAGTTAACGGTAATGAAAAGGTTATTCCGATTCCTTTTCTTATATCTTGAACGTTATCAAAGTTTTTGTCTTGTAAGTAGTAGTTAAACGTTTTTATTCCATTGGTA
>CALFVP010000036.1 GCA_937928175.1 uncultured bacterium
TCTCCCCAGTATTTTGAAATCAAACTATCAGTTATGGAATTTTTACCTAATTCTGTTGCTTCGTTATAGGCAATTATAAGCAAAGCAATATAGTAACCTATTATTCTGTAGTTTAGAACGTTAGCACCCAAAGACTCAACTTCATCGGAAAAAAGTTCTTTTGGATTGTTATAGTAATAATTATCTAGTATATTTTCCGTTGGGAAAAATATAACTGTACCATCCTTTACCCTACCAGTTCTACCAAACCTCTGTCTGAGAGATATTCTGGAAGAAGGAAACCCCACAACACAAACAACATCCAAATCCCCTATGTCAATACCCATCTCAAAAGCAGAAGTTGCAATAAGTCCTTTCAACTTTCCATCCCTAAACATGTTTTCAATAGCAACTCTATCCTTATGGTTATAACCAGACCTGTAAGGAGCAACCAAAGAATATAACTTTGTAACTTTCAAAGCTTTAGCAAGTTTTTCAACAGACTTCCTAGACTTAACAAAAACTAAAACTTTTCTACAAAGCCCCAAAATGAAACTTTTAAGAGTGTCAATTACCCTTGAAATAGAACCAGTTGTATAAAAATAATCTTTGTTAGGCAAAAGAAATTCTATTTTCCTATTTCCCGAAGTACTCCTATCAATAATATAAAACTTTTTACCAAAGATGTTTTCAACAAACTCTTTTGGATTACCAATAGTTCCAGAAAGTACAAAATATCTAGCATCATTTTTATAAACATCGTTAATAACGTTAATAATTCTCACCAAATTCCCAAAATGACTTCCCTTAATTCCCGACATTTCATGTATTTCATCTACAACTATTAACTTCAACTTTCTCCAAAACTTACTCCAACTTTTGTTGTAAAGAAGAAGAGAGTAAGCGATCATTTCAGGATTAGTCAAGACAAAACTACCACTACTTTTAATCCTGTTCCTAACAGATTGACTAGTTCCAGAAGTCAAAGAATAAACTTCAACAAACGGCACAACTTGTCTAAGATAATTTTCAATTTTCTTAGCTTGATCGTTTATAAGAGCATTTATAGGAGCAATATAAAGAGCAACAGCATCGTTATCTTTATAGACCTCTTCGAGATAGGATATTACGTAAGCAAGAGTTTTACCAGAAGCAGTAGGAGTAACTAAAGCAACGTTATTTCCTTCCCTAAAAGCCTTTATAGCTTCAGCTTGATGCTTATAAAGATTTATCCCTAAATTATCCAAAAGCTTCTTAGAGTAAACGCATAAATCTAAACTTGAATCATACTCAGGTTCAGTGTAAGGTCTTTCATAAACTTTATCGAATTTTGAATATATATCAAACTCAAGTTTAATCCTTTCATCCATCCGTCTCTCCAAAAGTTAAAAAGAAATTCTCTCTGTATTAATGTTACCAAATTCATCAACAATTTTCAATAAAATAACTCTTGAAGATTCAGGAATTTCCAACCTAAACAACTCAGAACTACTGTCAATAACACCATCTAAAGGTAAAACATAAAACCAATTCAATCCATCAACAGAATACTTTACCTCCTTTAAAGCAAAATTATCAAAAACCCTAAACTCCAACTGCACCTTATCAACATTACTCGAAACTTTTACACTTTCCCTGTCTAAATAAGGTGCAACAATATCAACAGTAAAGTTATCTAAAAAATTAGTAGTAGAAAGAGAAGAATCCAAAGGATTACTCAAACTATCAGAAGCAACAATCATAAAATTAAAAATGCCATTACCCAAAAAATACTTACTAACAGAAAATCTCGTTCCACTTAAAGGATCTTTAGAAAGCATTTGATATTGAGTTTCGTTGTAATTTCTAGCAAACAAGTAAAACTGTAGTTCATCGTTATCAGGATCACTAGCATTCCATTCGAAACTCAAAAATTCCCCTTGCAAAGAAACGTTAAAAGAACTTATAACTGGAGGAGAGTTTTGAGGAGTATAAAAAATTGAAATACTCCTAACAATAGGAGAGACTTCTTTCTTTTTCGATAACAGTACAATTTTCAACTTTACGTATTGGTAACTATCAAGATTAATAAACTCTTTAACTTCAACCCAATCTGACCAAGTACTATCTTCTAAAGGTGTGTTACCTCCTTTGATAAAAACATTAACGTAAGTGTCTTTTGGTACAATAGCATCATACTTAATTCTACCCCATTTACCAACTTTACCTACTTCTATTTCTTTAGTTTCCAAATAACCAGAAAAGTTAACATCTGAAAAATCTAGAAAACTTACAGAAGAGGGATTTGCACCTAAAATATAAAATCTGCCACCTAAATTGGCAAGATTAACGAAATTCTTACCATAAAAAGAATACCTTAGTTTTTTCTCCAAAATATGGTACTCTAAAATTTTACCATCAATTGTAGTAGACAAAATTTTATCACCAACAACATCAAGAGAGGTTATACCAACTTCACTAAAAAGTAATTCAACCCTTTTTGAAGAAACGTCTATTTTATACACGTTTCCTTTAGTATTCTTTAGAATGCTTATAGGCATAATTTGAGTACCTCTAGAATCCTGAGATACATTTTGCTGAACTTGAAAAGAAGTACTATAAGTAGATACTATTAAATAATTCATAAACTTCTTTATACCTGTTATTTCACCATCTTTAAGCGAGATAAAAGGCTTTACAACTTTACCATCAAAAACGTATATAGTACCCGTACCACTTGACCCTATGTAAACGACATTCTTATCAACGAAAGCAGTAAGCAAATGTTTATCATTGCTACTTTCAAAAATCTTTTTATACTTTCCTTTTGAGATTTCATAAACGCAAGGTTTATTTCCAGTGATTGCGTAAAGTTTTTTATTAAACTCAAAAATATCCCAAACATAACCATCTTCAAAACTAACAAACGGTTCATTACTAACTAAATCTAACAAATAGATAGCTCCATTTTCACCAACAAGAACGTATACAGAATTGTTAACTAACTTAACTTTAGATAAAATAGAATGATTAGCTACAAAACCAACATTTTCCACCTTATCCTGATAATAGAGATACAAATTATTAGGGTTTACAGTTGAAAAAATCGTATAGTTACTAACTTTTTCAATTGAACTTACAAAGAGCTCAGTGCCAACAAAAACATCTTTTAAATTATAACCTAAAGAAACTCCACCATCTTTGTAAACAGAAAGATTACTAGAAACCAACCCTAAGAAAACCTCTGGCAAAAACTTTATCTCTATTTTCTTTGTATAAACTCCAAAACAAAGATCTATCGAAAAAACAAGTAAAAAAACGTAAACTAAAAACCTAACCATCTTATACCTTCTTTTTCAAAAAGTAATTATCTAAAGAATATTTACCGCCACCAGTTAAAGCTAAAAATAAGAAAACTACTAAATACAATAAAGATAACTCATAAGGATATCCAAACTTTAAATTGTAGAAAACGGCAACCAACATCACAGAAGAAAGAAGCACAGCATTAACCCTGGTGAAAAACCCCAAAATAATCAGTAAACTAGAAACAAATTCAGTAAAACCAGCAAGAATAGCAAAAAGACCAGGAACAGGAAAACCAATACTAGAAACCACATTAACAAATTTCCATTCTTTACCACTCAGAAAGTTTATAATCCCTAAAACCTTACCCCATCCATGAAGTGTTACCATCAGTATTCCAGAAACTAACCTAAGAACCAACAAAGCTAAATCCACCATACCTAAAACCTCCAAATACAGTTTTTTAATTCTCAAAAATACTAAAATCCAATTTCAAACTTAATAATATTCATTTCAAAAAATTCACTAATCAAAAACCTAAATATAGAAAAACACTAAGCAGCAAAAATTTTAAACTCTCCTTTCAGAAAAGAAAATTAATACCTTAGGTTTCCAAATAAAAAATAAACTTACCAAAATAGATAAAAAAAACGAAGTAATACCAAAAAAGAAAATTAAAATACTCCTAAAAATACTACCAACAAAACCTAACTTACCATAAGAACTATAATAAAAAGAATTGAAATTCGGTAATATCTTACCAAATAACTTACCTACAAAACTATAAATTACATGTAATATATCTCTTTGTTGTGAAAAAACATCAAACTTAGAATAAACAACTTTACAAGGAATACCAACATTTTCAAAAAACTTCTCCAAAGAAACCTTTGAAAACATAATAAAGTGATGCGGTGGGAAATCACCTAGTGTAAAGCTTTTAACAAGTTTACTTGTAAAACTACCTAAAAATCTATTTCTATTTGGAACACTACCTCCTATGTAACCCCTAGGTGAAAGTATTCTCTTAACCTTGTTAACAAAACCCTTTATATCTACCTGATGCTCAAGCACCTCAAAAAACGTTATCAAATCAAACCTCAATCCCTCTCTCTCCGCATACTCAACAAACTCATCTAAACTCATCTCATACAAATTATCCAAATTAAACAACTTCCTACCTATCTCTAACGAACTACCATCTAAATCTATACCAAATACCTCAAAACCTTCCCTTCTCATATACGCTAAAAATTCCCCCTTACCACACCCTACATCCAATACCTTACCCCCTCCTATGTCTCTCTTCAAAATAGCTAAAAATTCCTTCAAAAAAGATTTTTGCGTTTCATACAAGTTAGAAAACAAATTTTCTTTATCAACAAACATTTCAAAATAAGCACTATAAATATCCATAGTTTCTTCTGCATAAAACTTTTTATAAATATCCTCAAAAAACTCAAGTGGTACCCAAAACTCTATATCACAATTATCACAATGGTACAACTTGTAATTCATTTGACTGTACCTAGAATAGTGAACATCTTTATACTTACTCTCATCTATCCTAGCACCACACGATATACATTCCATATAATACCCCCTAAATTATAATAAAACAAAAAATATCAGTAACTTAAAATTG
>CALFVP010000037.1 GCA_937928175.1 uncultured bacterium
GATACAAAAAGCAATGATGCTAAAAAAATGATTTTTTTCATAGAAACCTCCTACAAAATCTAGTATAAACTTTCTTATCTTTATTTAGCAATAATCTTTTAACAATTTTGTTTTAAAGAGTTTTTACTTTTAGTTATTTTATTGAAGTTGTTATATTCGTATGATATTTTGTAAACTTTATAATGTTAGTGAGGGGGATAGATTTATGGTTGATTTAAAGGGGAAAGTTGCTTTAGTTACTGGTGCTTCTAGGGGTATAGGTAAGGCTATTGCTGAAAAACTTGCTTTTTTTGGTGCAGACGTTATTATTACATCTACTAAGTTAGATACTTCGCAAAGTGTTGCTAAAGAAATTTCAGAAAAGTATAGTGTTAGGTCGAAAGGTTACGCTTTAAATGTTGCTAATTTTGGTGAATTTTCTTCTTTGGTTGATGAGATTGTTAAAGAATTTGGTAGGATTGATATACTTGTGAATAATGCTGGTATTACAAGAGATACCTTGATATTGAGGATGAAGGAAGAAGATTGGGATGACGTTATAAACACCAATTTGAAAGGAGTTTTCAACGGTTGTAAATCTGTTTCAAAATATATGGTAAAGCAACAATACGGTAAGATAGTTAATATAAGTTCTGTTGTAGGGATAATGGGAAATGCAGGACAAGTTAATTATTCTGCTTCTAAGGGTGGTGTGATTGCTCTTACTAAGTCTTTGGCTAAGGAATTGGCTTCAAGGAATATAAACGTTAATGCTGTTGCTCCAGGGTATATTGATACCGATATGACTAGGGTTTTGCCTGATAATGTAAAACAAGAAGTATTGAAGTTAATACCTTTAGGAAGAATGGGAAAACCTGAGGATGTTGCTAACGTTGTTGCATTTTTGTGTTCTGATATGTCATCTTATATTACTGGGCAAGTGATTGTAGTTGATGGTGGTATGGTGATGTATTAGTGTGCCTGTAGCTCAGGTGGATAGAGCACCGGAATGCGAGTCCGGTGGTCAGGGGTTCAAGTCCCCTCAGGCACAGATTAATATTAATGCTTTTATTCCGATAATGGTTATCGGGTATAAATATGGGAGAAGAGGAAAGAGAAGAGTTAAATATAGAAGCTCCTGAAGAAGGAGAGCAAATTAAAAGAGCTTTTAGTTTGGGTAGTATAATAGAGTGGATATTATCTCATGTTTTACAATTGGTTATAGCAGGTATAATTGCCGCTGTTGTTTCTTTTATAGTTGTTATGCAATTAAGGTATAAAGTCTCAGAAGAGATAGTTACTTCTAGAGGTCCTATAAAAAAGGAACCGCCTCCTTTGACTTTTGATTTAGGTAGCTTTAATATAAATACTGCAGATATAGATGAACCGCATTTTGTAAGAGTAAAAATATATATAGCTTATCCTGAAAAAAATACACCACTTATGATGGAACTGGGTCAAAGAAAATTCCAAATTAGAGATATCGTTATTTCTACAGTAGCTTCTATGAAAAAAGAAGATCTTGATGAAGCTATTGAAAGAGATGAGCTTAAAGAAAGACTCAAAAAGTTAATAAACAATGTACTTATTAATGGGGAAATAATTGATATTTTCTTTGATGAATTTACGGTTTACTGATGATTTGCGGGCCATAGCGCAGATGGCTAGCGCGCACGCTTCGGGCGCGTGAGGTCGTGGGTTCAAGTCCCACTGGCCCGAATTAAACCTTTTCATACCCCCATAAAACTATCGTTACTGCTACTATCGCCAAAAACATCAAAGAAATGTCTCCAACTAAAATTGTAATTACCGTTGTTATTGCTAGTATGATAAATTTTTTACTAATACTCAGTTTTTTAACTATTTTAGGACTCTCTTCAGAAATTGCACTACTGCTATTTATAGTTGAAAAATAAATCCTTTTGTAAGCTTCTAGGGTTTCTAAGTTTTTGTATATTTTTTCAAGCTCTCTGAAAGAAGTTATAATTTCTTTTGCTTTTTCTTCGTCTCCCATTCTATCAGGATGATGTTTTTTTATCTCTTCTCTAAAACATTCTTTTAGTTTTTGATAACTACAAAAGTATGGTGCTTTGATTGTATCAAACATTTTTAATATTTCTTTAATTCTTTTCATACCCCTTTCACTTTCTCAAATTTTTTCCATTTGATAAAAATACCTTGATCTATTACATCTAATTTTGAAGTTTCGTTTAGCATTTTTAATTTATTGTAAAGCTCAAATAACGATTTCTTTAGGGTAAATATTTCTTTTGTGGAGATGTATTTTGATTTTTCAATAGAAGATGTGAATTTTTTAACTAAATTCAATGTCTTTTTATCGCCTATTTCCGCTATAAAAGGAGATATTTTAGTTATGTAAAGAGATTTGTCCGAAGATATTATGTAAGATAGTATGTCGTTAAATTCTTTTGTTGCCATATGTCCATACATACATACTTCGTCATAAAAGTTATCTACTAATAAATCTAACATCTCAAAGTCCTTTTTTTCATATATGTATTTGAATACTAATTTAAAAAATTGAGATAAGAAGATGGGGTTTGAGGATTTGTATTCATCTATATAATATCTTATTAGTATCGATCTGTCTATCTTGCCTTTCTCATGTAGTATTGAGTCTAACATCATTTTAGCCTTTTCCATGTTTTTCTCCTATCTTAGATTGAAGTAAGTTAAAATTAGATATATTATTAATCCTGTTATTAAAGAAAGTAGTAAAGATAGTAGAAATATAGTAGTAAAAGAGAATTTCTTAATGTTTTTTTTAATTGCTATGATTGTTTTGTTTATTGTTTCGAAGTTTTTTGTATCAATTGATCTTTCGTTTCTAAGTTTTACTAATCTGCTTATTGCTTCTTCGTAATTTTTCATCTTGTAGTCGCATATACTAGCATTGTAATTAGCAGAAAACCAAAATTCTTCGTTTTCTTCTAGTTTTAAAAATTCCTGTTTACTTTCTTTGTATTTCCCTAACTTGTAAAGGAATATTCCTTTAGAGAATGATATTGTAGGATTTTGAGTTATATTTTCTGCTAATTCTATGAGTTCTATTGATTTGTCAACATTTCCACTTCGGTAATAACTTGCCGATAAATTGTAAATTATATTTATGTTTTTGGGGTACTTTTTAGCAAGTTTTTCAAGAATAGATATTGTATCATGTATTTTACCAGAAGAGTATAGAGAGTATGAGTATAAGTACAAAAAATAGTCACTTATTTTTCTTTCTTTGTATATCGAAAGACATAGTTCTGACAGTTCTTTATACTGGTCTGTGTAGTACCATATATCTGCTAGATCTAGAAGTATTTCTGGGTGTGGTCTTTCTGAGAGAAAGAGAGATATTTCTTCTACTGCTTCTTTGAAATTGTTTTCTAAAAACTTCTTAAAGTAGCTTGTTCTTCTTGAATTTGCTTTTATTTCTGAGTATTTAGGGTAAAGTTCTGATGCACTTTTAGGATCAAACATTTTTATTTCTTTAAGGCAATAGAATACTGTTAATGGATCATTGGAATTTTCTAACACTTTATAAACGGTATTTCTGTAAGCTTCGAAGTTTCCTTCTAAGAAAAAAACTTTTGATAGTATTGCATCCATGTGTGATGAATAGTTTATAACTTCGTTTATATTACCTGAAAGTAATGATCCTGTTAGAAAGTTTGAAACTTCTACTATTTTTTTTACTTCTTTTGGTAATTCTCTGTATAATCCTTTTCCGAGTTGTGAAGTTTTAACTAAATCCCCTTCTTTGTATGATGAAAGTATTTTATCTATGTCTTTTTTGTTGATCATATACTTTTAATAGTATGGTTTTTCAACGTATCCTTTTATCATAATATCATTTTCGAATCTTAAAGCTGTAACATCGTACAATCTTATAGCGTCTTCTAATTTTGGTATTCCTTTACCTCCTATGACCTTTGCGTTTTGTCCACCTAAAAATTTTGGACATACAAACACAAAAACTTTATCAACTAGATTATTTTCGAAAAAGCTTCCAATTATTTCTCCTCCTCCTTCAACAAGTAAATTTATTATTTTCATTTCACCTAATTTTTCTACAATTTGTTTTATATCCAAAAACTTATCTCCTATAAGTTCTACGTATTCGTATTTTTTATTCTTTTTCTTTGATAGGTAGTTTATAAAATCTTTATTTACTTTTTCTGATACAAAAAACAGAGTGGGTAATTCGTCGTTGATTACTATGGAATCGATTGGTGTTCTTCCAAAGGGATCTATGATACACCTTAATGGTTGTTTGTAGAGGTATTCTTTTTTTTTGTACCTTATAGTTAAGTATGGGTTATCTTGGATTATTGTATTGACACCTACTATTATTGCATCAGCTTTCCTTCTTATTTCGAAGTGTACGTATTCTCTACTTGATTGGGATGATATCCACTTTGAATCTCCTGTTATTGTTGCTAGTTTACCATCTATGCTCATTGCGTATTTTGCCGTAACGAATGGTTTTCCTGTTGTAACAAATTTAAAAAAATCTTCGTTTAGCTCAAGTAAGTCTTCTTCAAAAAATCCTACTTTTACTTCTATTCCTGCAGATCTTAATCTAGCTATTCCTTGACCGTTTACCTTTGGATTCTTATCAATTGTTCCCACGAATACTCTTTTTATTCCTGCTTTAATTATTTCTTCTGTACATGGTGGGTTGTGCTCTTGGTATTGATGAGGTTCTAAGGTTACTATCATCGTTGCACCTTCTAAAGGTGCTTTAGCATTCTCAATCGCTACAATTTCAGCATGTTTACCGTAATTAGGTTGAGTTGCTCCTATAGAAACTATTTTCCCATTTTTTATGATTACAGCACCTACTGCTGGATTAGGTGAAACCACTCCTTTTACTTTATTTGCTAACTTGTAAGCAAGTTCAAAGTATTCTAACTTAACATCAGAACTTATCATATTACCTTAGATTTAGTAAGTCTTTCCAGGCAGTTATTCCTTTATCTATTACCGTCTTTACAAAAAGTAGTGATAACCTTGCTTCTTCTTCTGCTATCATAATTTCGTGTACGTTTACTTCTTCAGGTGAAACTGTAGCTAATTCCTGTAGTTCTCTTGATTTTGCTTCTTTTTGATTAAGGTCATCGAATATTCTAAGAAGTAATTCTCCAAAGTTGCTCTCTACTGTTTTTGGTTCTCTCTTGTTGATTGAAGAAAAATGTTTTTCGTTGGAAACTTTTATGTCTACATCGTAAAGATTAATACCATTGTACATTTAATCCTCCAAGATTATTTTCGGATATGTTTTTAGAGTTTTAGTGTTTATTCTATTATTCTAGGGTCGACCTTTTTAGAATCGAAGCCACTTTTTATAGCTTCTTGTGCAAGTTTTTTTGCTTTTTCTTTGATGTTGTTATTGAAAAGTATTACCGAAGCTTTGTATAGGTATTCAGGGTTTTTACTCACTTCGTGCGCCATTAGGTAAGCGTTTACTGAGTATTTGTAATTTGATTTTTCATATTTCTTTGCCAGAGAAATGTTTTGTTTTTCAAATGAATCTTTTGTGAATTCTAGTGTTATTTTGTACTTTTCCTTTAGTATCCTTTGAGCTTCTTTACCACTTTCGCCAAATGGGTATAAATTAAATGCATGTTTGTAACTAGCTATTGCTTTTTTGTTTTTACCGGAAAGTTCAAAAGCTTTACCTGCTTCAAGCCAATCACTTGATAACTCTTTTCTTTGATTTGGTGTTAAGTTAAGGTAAAATCCAAATGAAAAGTATACAGTTACTAAACTAAAAACTACTATTGTTATTACCCTTTTCATAAATTTTCTCCTCCCACTGTATAACTTTATAGTAAATAATTTTATTTTGTTTTTCAACAAAATTAACCATTTTTTAGTTTTACACTGTAAAGATCTTGTTTTGTGGTGAAATTTTTCTTGATTTTTGTTGATTTATCTTTTACAATTTTAGTTGATATACACCTGTCAGGTGATAGTATGATTACTAAGTCTAAGATTCTTAACGAGTTTGGTGAGAAAGTTTACAATAGAGCTTTAGATAAGATTGATAAGATCAAAGTTGAAAACATAGATTTTATTTTTAATTCAAGTAATGTAAAGATGTTAGGTAGGATAATTGATGGTGATGAAGTTTTATTAACTGAAATAACTATTGATAATTCAAATGGTAGTATTGTTGATTTTTCGTGTTCTTGTGGTGAGGAGTATTGTGAACATGGAGTTATTTTATTGCTTAAGGCTGATGGAAGGTATGCAGAAAAAGTTGGTGTTACAAGGAAGTTTTTGGACGAAGATAAGTTGTTACCGCTGGAAGTGCTTTTGGATTTTTCTCATTTACGTTCCTTACCTGTTATAAGAATTAAATTTGATGTTGCAAATAAAAAATTGGCCAGAAGCCCTAAAAACTATGTCTATGAGTATATAATCGATGATGTTAAGATTGTGAAGGTAACGCCTGAAGATGATAGATTTTTGAGAAAGTTAATATCTGAAAATAATGTATACACTTACCCAGATGAAGGTATTTCACTTTCTATGAGTCAGTTTCTAAGAATCATTGGTCTTATAGAAAACCATCCGAGAGTTTATTTGTATCCCTCGCATGAAAGGTTGATTTTTACTAGTAAAGTTTTTGTTCCAAAGTTAAGAATTGTTTATGAAACTTTAGATGGTGTTAGAAAACTAAAAATTCAAACATTGGAGGATTACTCAAATATATACTTGGTTGCAGATGGTTATGA
>CALFVP010000038.1 GCA_937928175.1 uncultured bacterium
AGCCTCCTCAGTTCTTAAAGAGAAATACCTCAAAGATAGTGATTATGTTCAAACAAAAAATATTCTTGAATCATTTTACAAAACTCCAGGAGAGATAAGGATTATAAACGATGATGTGCTTAAAGATTCTATTAGGGAAGGGATCAAGCAGGGATTATTTGGGCTCGGCATGATAGAAAATAATAATCCTGTCTGCCGTCATTTTAAAGAGGAAATCTTACCTGAAATTGCAGAAGGAGAAATTATAATTAAGGCGGAATTGTGCTTACCTACAAAGGTGACCTTTGATGAGAAAATTCAACCACCCGTCACCAAAATTAGCGAAACAAGCATAAAAGAAGAGGAATCAAAAGAGAAATCAGAAGCTATCACTAAACCAAAAGAAGAGTATAGAAATATTAAACTTAAATTGAAAGTACCCTCAGGTAAATTATCTGACATTGTCAGAATAGTTAATTTCATAAAAATGAGGTTTGAGCAGGTAAATATAAGAGTTGAGTTATCCGCTCAAGACGGAAAGATATCCATTTCTGAATATGAAGATAAGGTCAAGGAGGCAATTAATCAAGCAGAAATTAAAGTGGAAGATGAGAGTGTTGAATAAAAAATGATATTGCATCACTTAACACAGCATAAAAGATTTACCAGCTTCTGGCACACTAATCCAAATTCTACCCTTTGCAGAAGTTTTTTTACTCTGGAGCAGTTAGACGAAATTGTTGTTAAAGACAATAAAAAGTAAAAAATGAGAGGTAATGAAATGAAAACATATCACAAACTGATATTCGGAAATAGTGCGGATATAAAAGAACTGCAAGATGGTAGTGTGCATCTTGTAGTCACAAGTTTTCCATACTTTAACGCTCATTTTGACTATCCTGACCTTTTTGAGGATTATAACACTTATATTGCCCACTCTCCTCTTTCTGGAAATGACCAGACTGTGGTAGTTTCTAATTTAAATTCCTTTGGTTCATATTCACTTATTACGTGCTTCTTAATCAATGGAATTTTAACATTTTCTATTAAAACAAAATAGTTTTTAAAAATCTAGAATATTCATTCTAAGTAATTTCTTTCATTCATCTATAAGAAGGAGGGAATAACGTATCTTCTTTGTTTTGTGCTAATGCAATTTCCATAAACTCAATTATAACAAAGTAGTTTTGAAAAAATCTACCATTCAACAAGAAGGGAATTTTTTGATGTAAAATTTAGGAAAAATTAACTTTGCTACTCCCCGGGAGGGACTCGAACCCCCGACCCGGTGGTTAACAGCCACCTGCTCTGCCGACTGAGCTACCGGGGAATAAATACACATTATATATTATAAAACTAAAAACAAATTTTTGTCAAATTTTATTGACAATATACCAATAAAATCCCAAAAATATATTAATTTTCCAAAATAAAACGGTACCGCAAAGGTTTTTTAAAATACCGTAAGTTTTATAATGTAGAAACTTTTTATAAATTTTCTTTATCATACTCAAAGAAAGGAGGAAACTATGAAAAAAATATTAAGTTTAGTAACTATAGTATTAACAATATTTTTACTACAAGCATGCCCACAACCTAAACCAGATAAAGAACTACAACAAGCAAAAGAAAAATTAGAACTTGCCCAAAAAGAAGAAGCAAACGTATTAGCAGAAAACGAATATAAAATTGCCGAAAGCAATTACCAAGAAGCAACAAACTTGGTAGAAAAAGGTAAAAACGAAGAAGCAAAAAGTAAAGCACTAATATCAATAACAAACTCTGAAAAAGCTATAAACTTAGCTAGAAAAAAGAAAGCAGAAAATGAACTATCAAAACTAAATACCATAGTAAATGAATCATCTGAACTTAAAATGGATGTAATATACCCTGAAGATTACCAAAATATAACTAACTCCTACCAAACATCTTTAACGTTATATAACCTTTCTAACTATTACGATTCTTACACAAATTCAAAAAGTATACTACCACAAGCTGAAAGTAAATTAAAAGAACTTAAAGACAAATGGAATACAGCAAGAACAGAATTAAATAGAGCAATAACTAGAGCAGAAAGATTAAAGAGAATAGCAAAATGGCTAATATCAGAAGTACAAGAAATAGAAGAACTAATAAACCAAGCAAAATTTAGTATAAACGAATACAAACTCAATGAAAGCATAGAAAAATCACAACAAGCTAACTCCAAACTTGACCAACTTGCAGCAAAACTCAGAGATAAAAACCAACAAGAACTTGAAAGAACAGGAGAAAAAATAAAGGAACTTAAAATAAATAAAATCGAACTAAAATTTATGTACTTTTCAAAAAATGCTGAAGTAAAAACCGTAGCATACCAAAAGTTAAAGGAAACAGAGATCAAATTAGCACTTCTTTACGAAGAAACTGCTACCCCATCAAAAGAAACAGAAAGTAAAAGCATAAAAGATATGAGCACTACAGAACTTGAAGAGTACAAAAATAAACTTGAAGTAGAACTAGAAAATATAAAGGAAGAAATAAAAACCCTATATTCAAAAGCACAGGAAGACTATAACAACGCTAACTACGAAGATTCATTAGAAAATATAGATAAAGTCAACGAACTTATAGAAATGTATAAAACGAAGTTAAGTGAACTTGAAATTGTGAAAAATGAAATCAACAAGAGAAAAGAAATTAAAGAAGTGAAAAAGATCCAAGAAGAGAAAAAGTACAGAGTACAACCTGGTGATTTCCTTTCAAAAATTGCTACTAAACTATTTAAAGGGCAATACTGGTGGTGGCCAAAAATATTTGTATCTAACAAAGATAAAATAAAAGACCCAGATTTGATCGAAAAAGATACAGAACTAACTATACCAGAAATACCAGAAGAATAAACATTAATGACAAATCAAGATGACAAAGAGCTAATAGAAAGAATAGTAAATTCAAATGATAAAGAGAAATCGTTTAGTTTAATTTTCAGAAGATACGCAAACTTTGTTTACGATCTTGGTAGGACGTTAGGAATACCTAGAAGTGATATTGATGATTTTGTACAGGAAGTTTTTATAAAACTGTACGAAAAGATAAATAAGTTTAATACAAACAAAGAGTTTTTTCCTTGGTTTTACTCTTTGGTTAGAAACTACGCATACGATTTTATAAAAAGAATAAGAAAAAGGAAAGATTCTGATTTTAAAATTCCTGAACATATAACTAACCCATACGAATCTGATATACAAACAATAAACGAAGTTAGAGATATAATATCAAAGATTCCAGAAAAAGAGAGAGAAGTTTTATTTCTTAGGTATTACCAAGATTTGGAAGTAGACGAGATTGCAAAAATTCTTAATTGCTCACCAAGAAACGTATACAATATAATAGATAAAGCACTTAAAAAAATAAAAAAGGAATTTACTTAAAGAAAATGGAGACAATAAAAGTTGAAAACTTATCAAAGTCTTTTGATGGGTTTAAGGTACTTGATGACATATCTTTTTCTGTTGAATCTAATGAAATACTGATAATTGGAAGAAGTGGAATGGGTAAAAGTGTACTAATAAAGACGATAGTTAGATTAATTGAACCTGATAGAGGTAAAGTTTACGTAAACGGAACGGAAGTAACATCGTTAAACGAGAAAGAGTTAGAAGAATTTTGGAAAGATATTGGATTTCTTTTTCAAAGTGGTGCTTTATTTGATTCCTTAACGGTAGAAGAGAATATTCTTTTTGTACTAGAAAACGTTAGAGGAATAACTGGAGAAAAGGCCAAAAAGATAGTAAACGACTCACTTGAGATGGTAGGACTTCCCGGAATAGGCAAAAAGACACCTGCAGAGCTTAGCGGAGGAATGAGAAAGAGAGTAGCACTTGCAAGAACAATATCAACACACCCTAAAATACTATTTCTTGATGAACCAACAACAGGATTAGATCCAATCACAACAGACTACGTAATTTCATCAGTAATAAACCTAAAAAACTACCTTAATATTCCTATTGTAGTAGTTACCCATGATATTGATGTTATGAAAAAAATAGGTGGAATAGTGATAATGATAGAAAACCAAAAAATAGTTTTCTTTGACACTTTAGATAAAATGCTATCAGAAGGAAACGAATTTACAAAACAATTTCTAGAAAGATCAACAGAAGGCCCTATAAAAATATTTTAAATTTTTTCTCTAAGTATCAAGTAAACAGCAGGAATGGAAAGTAATACATTTGAGTACCAAGCACCAACTACAGGATCAAGTAATCCATTCCTAATAGGTATCTCCGCAATGAACGTTAAATAAGTTTGAATGAGTACAACAACAATACCAATAATCAATGAGCCACCTTTGCCAGTCCTAACCTTAAACATTATACCAAACACAAACCCTATAAGCGCGTAAACTACTGAAGAAATAGGTATAGATGTCTTTTTATGTTGCTCAAAAACAAAAATATTATAGTTTAAAACATCTGGATTAGTCTTCATAGTACGAATGTTAACGTTTAAACTACTAATTTCATTTTTTATCTTTTTGAATTTTTCAGTGTTTTCACCTTTTCCATTACTTAGAATAACCTCAAACAAGTATCCCGGTAAAGTAGTAAATAAAATCAAATAACTATTAAAAAGTTTAAAGTTTAGATCATTTATTTTCGTTAAATATTCCTTTACGTAAGGTTTTTTCTCCATTTCTTCTATAATCTTTTGGACTCTATACCTTGACATTACCCTAGGTTGAAGTCTGACATCAAAGGTAGGAATATATGAAACCTCGTAATCTATCCTCAATTCTGCTTTTCTAAATTGAGAAGAAAAAAGGTTACCTTTTTCTGTTTTTTGAACAAAAGTACCGTTATCCAGTAAAACTTGGTAGTAAGGTAAACCACTCGATGAAATAATTTTACCCTTTTGAGCTTTTACAATCCTTTCAAATTCTCCTTTTTCATATATTTCTATACCCTTAAGTTCATCACTTATAACTTCATCAAATCCAATACTAAAGTTACCAATTTTTGGGAATTCACCAGGTGCAACATCAATAAACGGTTTTTCTACCCTCATCTCTATCATAGCTCTTAAGTACATCTCATTACCCTTTACTAAAACAGTATCAAAAAACAAGTAGTTTAAAACAGCAATAAAAACAGAAAAAACAAAAACAGGTAAAAATAACCTAGTCTTTTTAAAACCACTACTTCTTAAAACAAGAATTTCAAGGTTTAGAGAAAATTTATTAAAAGTTAGTAACGTTGCCATTACCATACTCGCAGGAATAGTAATAGCCATGGAAAACGGTAAACTAAAGAAAAATATTTTAAGAGTAGTCCAAATGTAAGCTCCTTTTTGAATATACTGGATGTAAATAAAATATATCTCCTTAAGCCAAACAACAAGAGAAATAACTAAAAATGATACAATATAACTGAATAAAAGTTCTTTGTAAACCATTATATCGTACTTTTTAAACGGGAGGAAGTTAGAATTTACAAACTTAAGAATAACACTTTCAAAGAAATAGATAGATTTTTTAAAAATTTTCTCCATACTCAAAACTCCACTAAAAGTATAATTTTCTTTCGAAAGGGTTATTAAACTCAAATAAAACTTTAATCTTTTAGGATTTTGTCAATTACTGTATCGTTTAACTTACTTGGGAAAATCTTTTTTGCATTTAATCTAAATGTATCGATATTTCTAAATATGAAATCTAAGGCGGATAAAAGTTTTTCAATGTTAAATTCAGATTCATCAATTAGTAAGCTTGCTCCATGGGATTCAAAAAATAAAGCGTTGTAGTATTGGTGGTTTCGAGATGCGTAAGGGAAAGGTATAACAACGGAAGGTACACCAAAAAACGAAAGCTCTGATAAAGTACTAGCCCCGGATCTACTTATAGCAACATCTATAGCACTCATAAAAACGTTAACATTACTCAAAAACGGAAAAACCTTTACACCATTTAGGTTTTTACATTTTTCAAAAACGGTATTATAATAACTTTGACCTGTAATCCACAACACTTTATAACTTTCCAGCAATCTGTCAATCCCATTTAGAATAATTTCGTTAACACGTTTAGCTCCTTGACTTCCTAAAATAATACCAATAACTTTATCACTTTCAGAAAAACCATAGGTATTTTTTGCATAACTTTTCACAAGAATATCACTCTCACTGTACCTTACTGGATTACCTATCCTTTCATACTTATCACTAAGTTTCTTTTTGTTAACAAGAGGAAAAGTCAAAATTACTTTTCTAGCAAAAAAAGATAAAAAAGTATTAGTTAAACCCATAACTGAATTTTGTTCAAGTAATACCAACTTTTTACCTAAAATCCATCCAGCCAATCCAATAGGACCAGATACATACCCCCCAGTAAGAACAATAACATTAGGATTATACAACATAACGTATTTAAAAGAAAGAAAAAGAGATACAAAAAATTCCATAATAACTTTAAAGTTTTTGAAAAAACTTTTAGAAACTCCACCAGAAATTGGTAAAAGAATCAAATCTTCATTTTTTACATTATCCTTTATTATAGGAAATTCTAATCCTTTAGGATTAGTTACAAAAAATACATCAATTCCTCTACTTTTTAGTATTTTGTAAACGGAAATACCAGGTGATATATGTCCACCTGTGCCACCAGCAACAACCATTAATTTCATTTTTTATCAAGTAAATTATCAAGTTTACTGTTCATCTCAATCAAAAGCTTCTCAATATTATTAACTTTAGAGTTTAAATAATGGAAACCTTCTAAAACTCCTTCTTTAACTTTCATAAGTTCATTTTCAGAGAAAACAACAATATCCTTTAGTTTTTGAATCTGAGATTCTAAAATTTGAGTTTCGTTAACTATACTTCTAAGTCTGTCCATAATTTCAGAAGTTATGGTATCCATAAAACCCCCCTATTAGTCATAATTATGTAAGGTAAATTTTACTAAGTTCAAATTTTACAAAATTCTTTGACTTTTTAAAAATAATTCTTATATTATTAGTAGTAGTTACAAGGGGTAAATATGGTAGAAACTAGAAACCTTTTTCAAGCAGTGGTAAAGATAGCAAAAATAAAAAATGAGGCTGAAGGTGTAAAAAGTTTTTATTTTAGTATAGAGAATTTTAATTATAAACCTGGGCATTTTGTTATGGTAGCATTTCCAGAAGAAGCAGATGATAAGAAAAAAAGAAGAGCGTATTCAATAGCAACATCACCAACAGAGACAGAAAAAGACGGTTTTATAGGCATAACTATAAAATTGGTTGAGGGAGGGTACTTTACTACTAGAATCCATGACGAAAGCATAGTATCAGTAAATTCGGAAATTTTTGTAGCAGGACCATTTGGACATTCTATATTCAACGATAAAGAAATAAAAAGTGCAGTGTTTTTTGCAGCAGGAAGCGGAATAGTACCTATAAGATCAGCTATGAAATACATATACGATAAACTACCACACGTAAACGTAACTCTATTTTACAGTTTTAAAACTCCAAAGGATTTTATATACGAAGATGAGATAAAACAAATGCTTAAGGATAAAAGATTTAAGGGTTTCATTACAGTGACAAGGTACGATGGAGACGATTGGAAAGGACTAAAAGGAAGAATAACGAGAGATTTAATACTAGATAACGTTAACGGAAATGAAGATATTTTTTACGCTTGTGGTAATACACCTTTCGTTAAAGAAATAGAAAACGTTTTGCTGAATGACTTAAAAATTGAAAAACCCAGATTCAAATCTGAGGCTTGGGGATAGACCTAAGTTTTTGATGCCATTTCCATGCAGTCTTTATAATATCATCAATTCCAAACTCAGGTTCCCATCCTAATTCTTTTTTTGCTTTTTCGCTTTTAGCTATCAAAATAGCAGGATCACCCGGTCTTCTTTCAACCTCTTCAACTGGGAAATCCTTACCAGTTACCCTCTTAACAGTATCAATTATTTCTCTTACACTAAACCCCTTACCATTACCAAGATTAAAGTAATTAGATTTCTTACCGTTCATTAAGTACTCAATACCTTTTATATGTGCAGACGCAAGATCATTTACGTGAATATAATCTCTTATACAAGTTCCGTCGTGAGTTGGGTAATCCGTACCAAAAACTTTTATGGATTTCCTTATTCCCATAGCGGCATCTAAAACCAAAGGAATAAGGTGAGTTTCAGGTTCGTGAGCTTCTCCTAATTCTCCATCAGGATCAGCACCAGCAGCATTAAAATACCTAAAAGCAACATACCTAAGACCATGAGAATTAGAATAATCACTTAAAATTTGCTCTATCATCCACTTTGTTCTACCGTACGGGTTTATAGGGTTTTTTGGCTCTTCCTCATCTATAGGTACGTTCTCTGGCATACCGTAAACAGCAGCCGTAGAAGAAAAAATAATCTTATCAACACCGTTATCCAACATTGACTCAAACAAATTTATAGCATTGTAAAGGTTATTAACGTAATACTTTCTGGGATTTTGAACAGACTCACCAACTTCAATGTAAGCACAAAAATGCATAACAACATCTATCTTATAATTTTTAAAAACTAAATCTAACTGTTTTCTATCACCTATATCACCTAAAATAAACTTCCCATACTTAACTAAAAACTCATACCCATGCGAAAAATTGTCAAAAACTAAAACATTATACCCCTTACTGTAAAGCATCTTACAAACATGTGAACCTATATACCCTGCACCACCAGCAACTAAAACATTACAAGACATATAACCCCTCCTAAAGTTTTATTTTTACAACTTCTCTAACTTCTTCCATAGTTTTTTCTGCAACTTCTTTAGCTCTTTTTGCCCCCTCTTTCAAAATATCAATAACTTCATCTCTATTTTTTTCGTAATAACTTCTTCTTTCCTTTATAGGCTTTAGAAAATTAATAACCCCCTTAGCAATTCTATCCTTACATTCAACACACCCTATTTTAGCATTAGTACATTCATAAACTACATCAGGTATAACTTCTTGATAAAATGACTTGTAAAGTGGAAAAGTTTTACATTCATCAGGGTTACCTGGATCACTTCTTCTTGCTCTACCTATATCAGTTACCATCATCTTAATTTTCTTGTATATCTCTTCTTCAGAATCTTTTATGTATATAGCATTATTGTAACTTTTACTCATCTTCCTACCATCAATACCATACAAATGAGGAACTTCTCCCAATATAGGTTGAGGTTCAGGAAAAACTTCACCAAAAAAATAATTAAACCTCCTAACAATCTCTCTAGTTATCTCCAAATGAGGTAATTGATCCTTTCCAACAGGTACCTTGCTAGCTTTGTAAACTAAAATATCAGCTGCTTGCAAAACAGGATAAGCTAAAAATCCTAAATTACTTAAATCCTTATCTTTAATATTCTCTTTTGCATCTTTGTAAGTAGGATTCCTCTCAAGCCAACCTAACGGAGTTATCATGGAAAAAATAGTAAAAAGCTCCAAATGCTGAGGAACCATTGATTGGACAAAAATAACACTTCTATTTGGATCAATACCACAAGCTAACCAGTCTATAACCATCTCTACGGTAAGATTTCTTAAATCAATATTTCCATCAAAATCAGTAGTCATAGCGTGAAGATCAGCAACCATGTAAAAACATTCATAACTATCTTGAAGATAAACCCACTGTTTAAGTGCACCTACATAATTACCAAGATGTAAGTACCCAGTAGGTCTCATCCCACTCAAAATCCTTTCCATACACAAGAATTTTGTAAGAAAACATAACACATTTTCCAAAAAGAAAACAAACGTAAAAAACTCAAAATAATAAATAAAGCATGATAAAAAACCATTCAAAAAAGTTTAAGTACCTAATCTATTCTATAGTGACTACCGATACTTTCCCTATTACTCCAAGCAGACAACGCTACAATAAAACCAGTTTGAGCACCATTTCTAAGCTCTATTATATCCCTGTTCACTTTAACATCTCTGTAAAAACTTTCTATTCCATTAAGCAAATTTTTAAGATCACTCAATGCTCTTTTTAATCTTCTTCTTGTTCTTACAGGTCCAACGTAATTCCACATAACATTCCTAACGTAATCCCAATCTTGTTTTACTAAAACTGGATCTGGGAATTCTTCTCCCGTATCAACCCAAGGTATAACATCTGGAAATTCTTTAAACATACTTTTATCTATATTCTCAAAAATAAACTGTGCTGTTCTATACCCAAATACTACACCCTCAAGTAGTGAAGTACTTGCTAATCTGTTAGCTCCATGAAGTCCTGTACACGCAACCTCACCTATAGCAAATAGCCTCTTTACACTTGTTTTTCCGTAAGTATCGGTTTTTATTCCACCACACTGAAAATGAAAAGCAGGTACTATTGGTATCAAATCTTTTGACATGTCAATTCCTATACTTTCTAAAGTTGAGAATATTGTTGGAAATCTATCTTTAAGTTTATCTCTACTACCTACTTTCGTAGCATCCAAGAATACACATTCTGCTTTAGTTTCCGTAAGTTCTGAGATAATACCTCTTGTTACTATATCCCTTGGTGCTAGTTCACCTCTAGGATCATACTTAAAAAGAAACCTTTCACCTTTAGAATTTACTATTATCCCTCCTTCACCTCTTACAGATTCAGATATAAGGAAATTCCTTTTTAAAGGGTGATATAAAGTTGTAGGATGGAATTGCGTATACTCCATGTTAATTATTTCAACACCTATTCTATAAGCCATGGCGTACCCATCACCTGTAGCTACATCAGGATTGGTACTATGTAAATATATCCTTCCCATTCCACCCGTTGCCAAAACCGTAACTTTAGAAAGTACGTTCTTTACCTTTCCAAGCTTAGTATCCAAAACGTAAGCACCAAGACATGTTTTGTCTCTGTACATTCTTAACCTATCCCTTGAGTTAAATTGCCACGTTATTAAATCTATTGCTACATGATTATCAAGTATCTTTACATTGTTAAAGGTTTTAAGTTTATCTATAAGTTTAGATATTATAGCTTTCCCGGTTTTATCTCCTGAGAAAATTATCCTTTTTACAGAATGTGCTCCTTCTTCGGTAAATTCAAGAGTACCATTCACATCTCTAAAAAATTCAACACCAATCTCATCTATTAGAATTTTCTTTACAATACTAGGTCCTTCGGTAGAAACTACCCTCACAGCCTCAGGATTATTTACACCTGCACCAGCTTGAATTATATCATTGTATATTTTTTCCGAAGAATCATTCTCTCCAAAGTAGACAATACCACCTTGAGCGTAGTGAGTACTACCATCATCTTCAACAGTATTCTTAAGAATAACGGTAATGTCTAAGCCTTTTTTAGCAAGCTCGTAAGCACAAACACCACCTGCTATTCCAAGCCCAACTATAAGTACATCTGTTTGTATAAAATCTGACATAAAACACTACTTTTGCTTATTACCTCTTGCATCACTTGCACCTGAAAATTTAGGGTTATTCACCGCAGTTATAAGCCAAGTTTTATCCAATTTAAAGTCTCTATAAAGTCCTCCTTGTAACGTATCTACAACAAAAGTATTATCCAGAATCTTATGCAACATCACATCATTCAAACCATCTTCGAATATACCAATACCTTTCTCACCTACTAAACTAGATATAGTACAGTTTGAAATAGTAAGGTTTACAACACCTTCCGTTTTGTACAAATAAATTATACTATTCGTTAACTCTGATTTGTTTTGGGTTATATCCAAATTTATAAGAGAAGAGTTAGTTGAATCGTATATTGCTATTCCACCTCCGTGTATTTTCGAAAAGTTATTAACCATTTTAGAATCTAACACTAAGGTATCAGCATCCTTAAAAGTAAACATACCACCACCAATGTTATCCGACTTGTTTCCAGATATTTCCGCATTTTCAAACTTAGTTGAACGTGAAAACTCAATGTAAACCCCACCACCATCCTTTTTAGAAGTATTATTGATTATTCTAGACTTTACGGTATTCTTAAACCCAGACAACAAAGCTATACCTCCACCTTTTTCATCAGCTTTGTTATCAGAAATTGTACCTGAGATAACACTCTCATCACCTCTTAAAAATACTCCTCCCCCTAAAGCTAAAGCACTATTTTTATTGATAGTGCCAGTGATCGAACTTTTATACACATTTTCTAAAAACATTCCTCCACCGCTTCTAAACGCAACATTCTCAGAAATAGTAGAATCAATTATTAACGATGTAGTTTTAAACCCGTAGACACCACCACCATCCCTAGATGTATTATTTCTAATTATCGATTTAATAAAATTTCCGGCACCAACATTTACAAAAAACCCTCCACCAAAATTTTGAGCGTTATTAAATTCTATAACTAAGTCAACTAATTGATTTGCTATTCCTTTATCAATGTAAATCCCACCGCCTTCCCTTGAACCGTTGTAAGAAATCGTAGAATTCCTAACAGAATTACTTACTCCTGAAACCAAAACTCCACCACCCCATATCCCTACGTTGTTACTCTGAATAACCAAACCCACAAGCTCGTTATAATCTCCTTTTACAAATATTCCAGCACCGTTTTCCCCATAGTTACCTATAATCTTTGAATCAACAATTTTGTTTGATTGACCTATAACATTAACCCCAGCACCGTTTCCTACCATATTATTTGAACTTATAACATTTCTTACAGTCGAGTAAGAAGAAGAATTTAAATATACACCTCCACCGTTCTTTTCATTTTTCTCTCTATTAGTTGCCCCAGTAACAACAAAATTCTCTATTATAGCATTTGTAACATTCCTAACTTCAATTATTGACTGAACTTTCATCTGACCATTAAGGATAGAATATCCAACAATACCACTAAAATTCTGATCGTAACCACCTATAAGTTTTATATCATGGTGTTTTATAGCTACACCACTAAACCCTGTGCTTAAACCATTCCCAGGAGTATAAACTCCTTCAGCTACTTTAACTACCCTAACACCAAATATAACACCTTTGTCTATTGCAACTTCTATCGTCCTAAACGGTAGCAACTTAGTCCCAGGGTTTTCATCACTACCATTAGTAGATACGTAAACACACGGCTCATTCTCGTAAGGATCTTTAGAAACAGCTTTCTGAGCAAAAGAAAAACTACAAAACAAAATTACCAAAACAAAAACAAAAAACACAATAGAAAAACCTACGTTTTTCATAAAACCCCCTCTACTTGATATCACTCTCCAAACTCCTGCATAATTTTATATATATGAAGTGCTATTGTAAAGTTTTTTTTATCAAAATAATCTTTATTATCGTAAGTTTGAATTTGATACTAAAATCATGTCTTCAACCTAAAAATCAAGTTACATATACTCCCATCAAAGATAAAAAAGAAATAACATTAAATAGTTCATCAATACAAGAGATAGGTCCAATACCTGAATGGGTTTTAAACCTTGAATCTCAAACCGAGATACAAAAATCGAGAGATGGTGCATTTTTTATATTTATGGTAGAATCTGAGAAAATTGAAGAAATTGACGGCAAAGAACAATTCTTAAACTACCTTTCCAAATACCTACCAGATGCTAAAACGTTACACTCAACCTTAGTAATACATCAAAAAGGTAAATACTGGCAAAAACTAAAAAACGGTAAATATCAAACCTTCTTTAGATACGAAATAAC
>CALFVP010000039.1 GCA_937928175.1 uncultured bacterium
TATGGGTATATTAGATAAGATTTTTGGTACTAAGCATGAAAGAGATGTAAGGAAAATAATGCCTATTGTTAACAAAGTTAGAGAGCTTGAAGTTGAGTATGATAAGCTAACGAATAGGGAGATTATAGAAGTTTGTAATTCTCTTAGGAGTAAAGTTAGGGTAAATGGTAGTGTTAGTGATGAAGATTTTATTAGTGCTACTGCTCTTGTTGTTGAAGCTGCTAAGAGGACTTTAGGAATGAGACATTTTAACGTTCAGATAATAGGTGGAGTTGTATTGTTTCAAGGTAAGATAGCAGAAATGAAAACAGGTGAAGGAAAGACGTTAGTTGCTACTATACCTTTGTTTACTGAATCTTTGACTGGTAATAATGTTCAGCTTGTTACGGTTAACGATTATCTTGCGAAAAGAGATGCTGAGTGGATGGGACCTATATACCTTTTTTTAGGTGCTAGTGTAGGTGTTATAAATTCGAACAATCAGAGTTACGTTGTGAATTGGGCTAATGAAGATAAAGCAAAGTATGCTATTGATAACGATCTTAGAGCTTGGCCTAGAAATAATTTCACAGATGACATTTTGCCAGAAAGCATGATAAATAATGAAGCTATTGAATGTTTTAAAGTTAAGCTAGTTAATGCTACTAAGAAAGAAGCTTATCTTTCTGATATAACTTACGGTACGAACAATGAATTTGGTTTTGATTACCTTAGAGATAATATGGTTTATTCTCTTGAAGATAAGGTGCAGAGAGGGCATTACTATGCTATAGTGGATGAAGTTGATTCAATACTTATTGATGAAGCTAGAACACCACTTATAATTTCAGGACCTGCTTCAGAAGGTACTGATATGTACGTAACTTCAGATAACATAGCTAGAAAACTTAAACCTGCTAAAGTTGATGAAAACGGTAAACCTATACCGGGAAGTGGCGATTTTGTTGTTAATGAGAAGGAAAAAAATGTTTATCTTACCGAAGAAGGTATGAAGAAAGTTGAGGAACTTACCGGTATAAAAGGGTTGTTCAATGCTGTTGATCCTAAAAGTTTAATGCTCATTCATTGTATTAATCAATCTTTAAGGGCTCATAATTTGTTTAAAAGGGATGTTGATTATTCTGTTGTATCAGGTGAGATTGTAATAATAGATGAGTTTACTGGTAGATACATGTACGGTAGAAGGTGGAGTGATGGATTACATCAAGCTATTGAAGCAAAAGAAAGGGTTAGTATAAAACAAGAGTTTAGGACTCTTGCTACTATTACTTTTCAAAATTACTTTAGAATGTACAAAAAGCTTGCTGGTATGACTGGTACTGCGGAAACCGAAGCAGAAGAATTTTGGAAAATATATCACTTAGATGTTGTTGTTATACCTACTCATAAACCTGTAATAAGGATAGACGAAAATGATAAAATATTTGCTACCGAGAAAGAAAAGTTTGAAGCTGTTGTAAAGGAAGTAAAGGAATTGCATAAAAAAGGTGTACCAGTGCTTATAGGTACTATATCCGTTGAGAAATCAGAAATTCTTTCGAGAATGTTGTCTAAAGAAAGAATACCTCACAACGTTTTGAATGCAAAAAATCATGAGAAGGAAGCAAAAATAATAGCTGAAGCAGGTAAAAAATACGCTGTTACCGTTGCTACTAATATGGCAGGTAGAGGTGTTGATATTAAGTTAGGAGAAGGAGTTAGAGAACTTGGAGGACTTCATATCATAGGTACAGAAAGACACGAATCTAGAAGAATTGATAACCAGCTAAGGGGTAGAGCAGGTAGACAAGGTGACCCAGGATTTACAAGATTTTACCTATCTTTTGAGGACGATCTTTTGAGACTCTTTGGATCAGATAGACTTAGGAAAATGATGAACTTTTTAAAATGGGAATATGGGCAAGAATTGGAACATCCTTGGCTCACTTCCGCAATTGAAAACGCTCAAAAAAGAGTTGAAAGGTATAATTTTGAAATAAGAAGATATCTACTAGAGTATGATAACATTTTAAATGAACAAAGAAATACTATTTATTCTCTTAGAGATAGAATACTTTCTAATAATGATATACCCGGATTAATTAAAAAGATGATATCTGATTATATTTTTGACAAAAAGGATCAGATAGAACAGAATGGTGGAAGTTTTGGTATGAGTGATATTGTTAGGTTAATAAAAGAAGTCTTCCTATTTGACGTTGAAGAAACCTTTTTGTATGAAATTACAAAAAATCTTAACGATGAAGAAAAAAAGATTGATAAAATTTCAGAAGTTCTATATGAAGGTATAAGAAAAAGAGTAGAAGGTGTTCCAGATGATGTATTTTTTGAAGGTGTAAAAGTTATACTTCTTAATATAATAGACATGAAATGGATAGATCATCTTTATAAGATTGAAGAACTTAGAGAAGGTATAACTCTTAGGTCGTACGGAGAGAAAAATCCATTGGTTGAATTTAAGTTGGATGCTTACGAAGTCTTTCATAATACTATGAAAGAGATTAGGGGAGAGTTCTGTAAATTGTTGCCTAGACTTAGAATTTCAGTTCAAACCAAAGTTAGTGAGTATGGTATTATTTCCTTAAGTAAAGCTTTGGAAAAACATGATGAAGTTGGACAATTTGGAGCTAGAAATCCTTTTGATTCTGTTTTATCTCAAAAGAAGGAAACAGAAACGATAAGAGTTTCCAAAAGACCAGGTCCTAATGATCCTTGTTGGTGTGGTAGCGGTAAAAAGTACAAAAAATGTCATATGGAGTCAGATAAAATTAAAGATATGGAAGCTTACGGTATGATGTACGTTAATAGAAAATAACTTATGTTTGAATACTTTTTAGGTAAAGTAGCTGAAATCGATGAAAATAAAGTTGTTTTAGAGGTTAATAACATTGGATATATTGTTTATATGTCTTTAAGAGAAATATCTTACCTTGAAAAGGGAAAAGAGTATAAAATTTACATATATAGGCATCTTTATGAAAATGGAGAAGATCTCTATGGCTTTATTGACAGAGATTCGAAAAAGTTGTTTTCTAGTTTAGTTAACGTTAACGGTATTGGCCCTAAACTTGCTATTAAAATACTTTCTTATCTATCTCCTTCCGATATTGTAAAAGCTGTTATTACGAATAATGTTGAAGTATTTTCTTCTATTAAGGGAGTAAGTGAAAAGAATGCTGAACGTATAGTTAGAGAACTTAAAAATTCTGTTGGTAAACTTGGAATAAAAGTAGATAGAGAGGATTCAATATTTGATGATTTGGTAAAAGCTCTAAGGGGGTTGGGATACAATCAAAACGATATACTTTTCGCAATAAATAGTGCCAAAAAACAAAATCCAAAACTTTTATCTTTGAATATTTCTGATGCTATACATCTTTGCCTTAATGTCCTTAGAAATAGATACTAGTAACTTTTTTGTTGGTTTTGTTATCTATAAATTGATGAGTATAAAAATATGGATGAAAAAGATTATTCTGATGTTTTTACTAGTATGAAAGGTGTAATTGTAAGTTATTTTTTATCGAATAAGGTTTCTTTTCATGATGTTGAGGATTTAGTTAATGAGGTTTTTATGTTAGTTTGGAAATATAGGGAAACACTAAGGGATAGAAATAGGCTGAAAGGTTGGATTTTTGCTATAGCTAAAAATGTCTTAAAACGTTATAAAAATTATAGTAAGAGTAAAAGTATAGGACTAGATTATGATATTGTAGAACAGAAAGATAAAAATGATGATGAGACATTGAAATTTGTTTTAGAGATAATTGAAAAATTACCTAAAAGTT
>CALFVP010000040.1 GCA_937928175.1 uncultured bacterium
TATAGTCTTTGAATAAAAGTTATTCATCTGAAAGTAGACGAATGCAAAAATTAGTAGAAATATAAAGATAGAAATAGCTAAACTAACCTTAACTGAAAAGTTCAATTTAAAATTCATGAATTTAAACTTTGTAGGTTTAAACTTTGTAAACTTAAACTTCATACTAAAACCCCTTTTGAAATTATCATTATCAAATACGTTAAAAATCAAAAAATTTTAACATAATAAGATTTGAGTTTTGGCTAGTTGAATTTAAACGGTTTACTTTATTAGACTAATTTGAATTATGAGGGTTTTAATAACGGGGGCGAGTGGATTTGTAGGGTATCACTTAGTTGATTTTCTGAGTAAAGAAGGTTTTGAGATATTTTGTCTTGTTAGAAAGACAAGTAACGTAGAAAGAATAAAAGACAAAGTAAAATTACTATACGGTGAGGTAACAGTACCTTCATCACTTGAAGAAGCGGTGAAAGGCGTAGATTACATTATTCATGCAGCAGGTTTAGTTAAATCTGTTAGGAAAAAAGATTACTTTGATGTTAACACACAAGGTACGATAAACATACTAAACGCAACTTTAAAATACAATCCAAAGATTAAAAAATTTGTTTACATAAGTTCTCAAGCTGCAAGTAGACCTTCAAAAGAAGAAATAAAAGAAGATATTCCATCGTCACCAGTAACATCATACGGTAAATCAAAACTAGCATCTGAAAAATTTATTGAAGAAAATTTTATGGACAAATTACCAATAACAATAATAAGACCTAGTGCAGTGTACGGACCTTACGATAAAGAATTTCTTCCGGTATACAAAATGATAAACAACGGTATAGAAATACTCGTAAAAGGAGGAAAAACAAAACTTAGTATGGTTTACGTTAAGGATTTAGTGAAAAGTGTATTTTTATCCATGATATCTGAGAAAACTACTGGGAAAAAGTACTTTTCGGCACATCCTCAAAGTGTATACCTTATTGACTTCTACAAAGCGATAGAGAAATCTTTAGGCAAAAAATTCGTTTTAAGGATACCAGTACCAATACCTATACTCTATACATTAGCATTCTTAAATACAATACTTTCAAAAGTAATTAATAAACCTTCGATGTTTAACTTTGAAAAAGTCAACGAAATAAAAAACAGCTGGGTATGCTCACCAGAAAACATAATAAAAGACACTGGAATGAAATACGAATACGATATAGAAAAAGGAGTAGAAGAAACCATAAAATGGCTAAAAGACGAAAAACTACTTTGAGAAAATAGCTGAAAACTCTTCAGTTTCATCAACTTTTACGTATTCAACATGTAAACGTATACCCTTAGAAACTTCATTGAATATAAACTCTGCTATACTTTCAGCAGTTGGAACCTTACCGTAAAAAAAAGGGTTTTCATTTAAATAGGAATTTTGAAGTTTACTAAGCACAACATCGTCTAGAAACTTTTTTAACTCAACAAAATCGATAACTACATCATTTTTACTGAGAGTATCACTGTAAACGCAAACCTCTACTTTATAATTATGATCGTGTACTTGTTCCCAATCACCGTTAGGCATTTTGACTTTATGGTAAGCGTAAAAACTAGACTTAACTATTACCTTATACATACTAAATTCTCCTTAGAATTTTAGTAAGTTCAGTTCTATCAATAAGAACTACAGGTCTATTTTCCGAATACCTTATAGCTTTAGGTGTAAACTTAGAAGTAGTTATACATATTCCTTTAATTCCATGAAGACTTTTAACTTTATCAACTATGAAAGCCAAAATATCATCTTCAACTGGTTCACCACTTCTTGTTACAACAACGAAAACTTTACCTTGTCTAACTGTTCCCCATTTACCAGATCTTTCAAGAGCAACAATATGAATTGTACTATCGTCAATTATTTTACTATCAATAACATCGTACTCAAGCTCTGAAAGTACTTTTTGCGAAAGTATTTCAAAAGTAGAAGTAGAACATGTAACAAAATCTTTAAGTTTATCATCCATTCTAAGATCACTGTACCTGGCAAGTTTTTCCTGCACATCCATATAGTTAGGTCTAAATTGAGCTATTCTTTCCCATTGTTCAATTGCTTCAATAATTTGTTTTCTGTTTTCAAGCAAACTAGCTAAAGCATACCTTATAGCAACTGTAGTATTGTTTTCCTCGTTACTGTACTTAAGTGCTCTCTGAAATTCATTCAAAGCTTTGTCATAATTTCCACTATCAGCTGATATAAGACCAATTTGATAAATAGATTTTATTTTAAGATCATTATCACTTGATCTTTCTGCAATTTCAAATTCTTGAAGTGCTTTAACTGTATTGTTCATTGCTTTATAGATAATTCCTAAGTTGTAGTGAGCTTCGTAGTTCTTCGGGTCACTTTTAACACAATTTATAAAAGCATTCATAGCTTCACTATACTTATTCGAATCTAAATGAATTTTACCTATGTAAAACCAAGCATCCGGAAAAGATAAATTTATCTTTACAGCTTTCATCAAATAACCTAAAGCGTTGTCCCTCATATTTCTTTCATAAAAAATTTTACCAATGTTAAACAAAGCAACGTAGTCGTTTGGATCTATTTTAGTTATGAGTAAAAACTCTTTTTGAGCTTCTTCAATTTGACCCATAGAAATGTATATATCAGCCATTCTATACCTAGCTTGTTTTTCTATAGATTGATTAGAAAACTTTCCTAAAGCTAAAGCTTGACGATATTCAACCAACGCTAAATCCTTCTTCCCAGTTTTATAATAACAATCAGCTAAATAAAGATGTGCTAAAGAATTTTTTTCATCTTTTTTGATATACTCCTCCAAATCCCTTATAGCAGCAGCGTAGTTACCTTCATCGATATTCTTTTTTATTATATCCAACTTAAGAGGCTGAACAAAAGATCTAAAAAGAAACAAAATAACAATTACCAATATAATTACTGCAAAAGCCCCAAGTATGATAATATCTTCCATAAACTACCTTTTAAAAATTTCGTTATATTATTGTAAAAAATAAAGTATTAACTTTCAAAAGTTACAAAGTGCTTCCAAACACTTAGAACATATTGTAGGATGATCAGGATTACTACCAACAGTAGTAGAGTAAATCCAACATCTCTCACATTTTTTTCCTTCGGCTTTACTAACCCCCACCCTTATTTCTTCTTCTTCGTAGTAAATAAGGTTACTGGGATCAAAACTTTCAACAACACATTGAGATACAATAAAAAACTCCCATAGTGAGTCTTTGTAATATTCTAGAATTTCCTTAATTTTTTTATTACTAGTATCAATGTAAACCTTAGCTTCAAGAGAAGAATTTATAACTTCACTTCTTCTTGCTATATCAAGTGCTTTAAGAACAACTTCTCTTACGTAAAGTACAGTATCAAAATTTTCTCTAATCTCTTTATTATTCCACTCATCGGGTATAGTATCATACTCTGTTAAGAAAACTGAAGAAATTCCAGTTCTATCTTTAAAGAAATGGTGCCAAACATCTTCAGAAGTAAAAGAAAGTATAGGAGAGACGAATTTTACCATAAAGCTAAGCAAATAATACATAGCTGTTTGTGAGCTTCTTCTTTTTATACCATCTCTCTTACCAGTATACAACCTATCCTTTAAAACATCAAAATAAAAAGAGCTTAGTTCAATATTGAAGAAATCGTAAATATTTCTATAAACTTTGTTAAACTCAAAGTTGTCGTAATACTCTATTAGATTTTTCGATACGCTGTAAAGTCTATCCAAAACCCATTTATCTATATCGGTAAGTTTACTGTAAGGTAGTTTATCATTCTCGCTAAAATCGTACAAATTAGCAATCATGTACCTAAACGTATTTCTAATTTTTCTGTAAGCATCCACAACTTTTTCCAATATGTGATCTCCTATTCTTAAATCTTCTGTAAAATCTTCTGAGACTACCCAAAGTCTTAAAACATCTGCTCCATACTTTTTTATAACTTCTTCTGGCGAAACAACATTTCCCAAAGATTTATGCATAGCTCTACCTTGTTCATCGAGTACAAACCCATGCGTAAGTACGTTTTTATAAGGCGCTTTACCTTTAATTGCAATAGAAGGCCAAAGAGATGACTGAAACCATCCTCTATGTTGATCTGAGCCCTCAAGGTAAAGATCTGCAGGTGAAGATAATTCTTCTCTCTCATCTAAAACACAGAAACTACTTACACCTGAATCGAACCATACATCAACAATATCTTTTTCTTTCTCAAAATCATTTCCACCACAATCGCACTTAAAATCCCCTAAAAGATCCTTTATACTTTTCTCAAACCATACATCAACACCATCCCTAAGGAAAATTTCAACAATATGCTTACCCCAACTTCCACCTAAATAAGTTTTACCACACTTTTTACAAGTTATAGCAGGTATAGGAACACCCCAAGCTCTCTGTCTAGATAAACACCAATCTGTCCTATTCTTTACCATAGATTCAATTCTATTTTTACCCCAAGACGGAACCCACTTAACATTATTTATCTCTTCAAGAGCCTTACTTTTAATAAACTTTTCACTTACATTGAAAAACCATTGAGGTTTAGTCCTAAATATTACAGGATTTTTACATCTCCAACAATGAGGATACTGGTGTTTGTAACTCTCGTAATGCAAAAGTACACCTATTTTATCAAGATACTCAACTATAAGTTTATTTGCTTCAAAAACTTTAATACCTTTCCATTCACTAACTTCCTCAGTAAACCTCCCTTCATCATCAACCGGTGACAAAAGTAATAGTCCATACCTTACCCCAACTTCATAGTCCTCAATACCATGTCCCGGTGCAATATGAACAATACCCGTACCAGTATCAGAAACAACATGCTCACTAAAAACAACTTTAGATTCTCTACTTTCAAAAGGATGAAAAACTTTTAAACTTTTTACATCTTCCATTGAAATATCTTTAAGGTAAGATGGATCCTTACCAAGTTTATAAGAAACTTCATTTACCAGATTTTTAGCTAAAACGTAATACTCTTTACCATCGAAAGAAACAACAACGTATTCAAGTTCTTCACTGAAGGCAAGGGCAACATTACCAGGTAAAGTCCAAGGAGTTGTTGTCCATATCAAAACAAAAAGTTTTCCATCAACATTTACTTTACTTTCCTTAACTGGGAATTTAACGTAAATAGCAGGAGATTCTTTTTCGTAATACTCAATTTCAGCTTCAGCAAGAGCAGTACCACAATGAAAACACCAATGTATAGGTTTTTCTCCTTTGTATATAACTCCTTTATCAGCTAAATTTACCAAAACTTTAGCAATGTTTGCTTCGTACTCTTTGGACATAGTTAAATAAGGTTTATCCCAAATACCAAAAACCCCAAGCCTAATAAATTCTTCTCTTTGAATGTCTATAAACTTTTGTGCATATTCTCTGCTTAGTTTTCTAATTTCAGAAAAAGGTGTAGTTTTAGCATTGGGACCAAGGTTTTTTGTAACGTTAAGTTCTATAGGTAAACCATGACAATCCCAACCAGGAACAAAAGGCGAATAATACCCCTCTAAAAGTTTATTCTTAACTACTATGTCCTTAAGAATCTTATTTAAAGCGTGTCCTATATGAATATGTCCATTAGCGTAAGGAGGACCATCATGAAGAATATACCTTTTATTTTTATTCTTTAAAGATAAAGCTTTTTCATAAATTTTATTATCAATCCAAAACTTTATAAAATCAGGTTCCCTTTGAGGCAAATTAGCTTTCATAGGAAAACTAGTTGAAGGTAAATTGAGAGTACTTTTGTAATCCATAATCCTACTCCCCCATTCTCTCTACTTCAAACTTTTCAATAACATTATTACAAAAAACTTCATTAGCAACCTTCTTTATCATTTCCTCATTATTATCAGACTCAACAATAAAAACCTTTCCAACCCTAACGTTTTGAATACCCTTATACCCCAAATTATGTAAAACTCTAAGAATAGAATTACCTTGCGGATCAAAAACATTATCCTTAAGAAAAACTGTGACTTTGTATTTCATAGAATAATTATTTTAATTTCTCAAATAACTATTTTACAAGAAAGAATAAACCCCTTTCTTTGAAAAAATGAAAGCAAAACATTTAAAATTTTGTCCAATATGAATTTTGAAATTCTAAAACTAGAAGATGTTACAATAATTAAACCCGATAAACAACTTACAATATTCAATTTTGAAAATATCTCAAACCCTATACCTAATATAAACATTGAAACGAAAGGAATAGTTTTAGATCTCTCAGAAACTACTGAAATAGATTCTTTTGGTGTAGGTGTAGTTGTAAGGTTAATGTCTCTAGCAAAAAGCAACAGCAAGAAATTTTCAGTGGTAGTAAAAGACAACAAAGTTCTGTTCATACTTAAAATAGATAAACTTGATACAGTAATACCTTTATTCAATAACATCGAAGAAGCAATTAAGCATGTAAAAGAGAAGCAATAAATTCTGAAATTCTATGTATACTACCGATCCCTTCTACCATTTTTTTACCTATTTCTCCTCTTTTTTGTCTTTCTTTACTATTAGTGAATAGGTAAACAATTTCATCCGAGATCTCTGATATACTAAATCTATCGAATAACTTTAAGTTTTCTCCGAGTAACATCTTTTGTCTTTCAAACCATTTCCTACTCCAACCTATATCTTTATCGAAAAACATAATACTGGGTTTACCAAAAGCAGCTGACTGCTCAGTAGCAGTACCAGAAAAGCTAAGTACAACATCACTTACAATCATCATATCTCCAAAAGAATTGTAAGCACAAATAACATCAATAACATCCTTCTTAATAATTATTCTATCACCACTTAACTGTAAATCCCAATTATGTTTAAGAAGCTCTACCTTCAATACATCAACTGATATACTACTACTCAAAGGACAAAGAATATTAAAAAAACCAAATTTTTCAAAAACGCTCTCAACGATGTATAGAAATTTTACCATAACTTTGTAAGCACTATCTCTACTTCCTGGCAAAAGAAGCAACGTTTTTAAATTTTTATCCTTCCTAAATTCTTTACCGTAAAATTCAACTGCATCAACCATAGGATTACCAAAATACAAAGTTTTTACTCCTAGTTTTTCGAAACGTTCAGCTGTAACCTTATCTCTAGGTATAAAGTAATCTACAAACTTCTTTATAAAAAGTTTCTCAAACCAAAAATGTTTTTCAACAATTTCACTCTTATATATAGAGTTAAAAACTACTATAGGTTTACCCTTAACAAATGTTCTGACTAAAAACAAAAGAAAAGGATCACCAACAACAAAGGCAACTTTTATATTCTTATAATTCCTTATGGTATTTGTAAATCGAAATAAATTCAAAAAAGCACCTTCTTTTAAATCTTTCAAGAAATTACTTAGGGAAAAAAACGTAAGTCCACCTGATCCTAAGTTTTTTGGTACAAAACCAATTTCTAAGTTACCACTACTCACATTACCAATCAACGGGAAAATTACAACCCTACAACCACTTTTTGAAAGTACATCAGCAACTTTACTAGCAATTACAGTTTCACCAAAGCCATTAGCAAAAATACCTACCATTAAAGTACCTTAAATACGATCATTGTTTCATCGTCGTGCTGTGGTTCACCAGCAGAGAAAATGTTAACATCTTCAAGGACTTTATCACATATCTCTTTAGATGAAAGTTCGCGGTTTTTAAATATAACATTTTGTAATCTTTCCATACCGTAAAGCTCATGAGATTTATTCATAGCTTCAGTTATACCATCAGTATATAAAACACCTATATCACCTTTGTCAAGTACAACAAAATCATGACCATATTCACATCCTTGCATAATACCAACTGGCATACCTTCGGTATCAAGTAATTCAAATTCTTTCGTTTTGCTTCTAAAAAGCAATAAAGGACCATGTCCTGCATTAGAATAATTAAGTATTCTTCTTTCTGCATCCAGAACACAATAAAAAGCAGTAGCATACCTATCTTCAACAATATCACCACTAAGCGAATTGTTAAGTTGAGATAAAACTATATTAGCATCTTTATCAAGTGAAGCAACAGTTCTTGTAATACTTCTAATCATAACCATTATAAGAGCAGCAGGTATACCTTTACCTGAAACATCAGCTATAATCATGGCTATTTTATCCTGTCCAAACTTTATATAATCAAAGTAATCTCCACCAACACCTTTAGCAGGTATGGAAAACCCATACATGTCCAACCTCTGGGATGAAGGGAACCTTTTTGGTAAAAGGTTCATTTGTATTTCACTAGCAATATTTATATCTCTCTCTGCTTGCTTTTTCTCAACGATCTCTTTATACATTTCAAACTGTCTTATGGTTATTGCAGCTTGATCTGCAAGTGTTTGAATTAACGATAAATCACTTTGGGTATGAGAAGCACCTCCAACAGATTTATTCAACACAGCTAAAACTCCCATAATATTGTTTTGTATTTTCAAAGGTGTTACTATAACAGATTTTATATCAACTATACCTTTAGCAGTCTGAATAACTCTAGGATCCTCTTCTGCATCTTTTATAAACAAAGTTTCTCCTGTACTTGCAGGTATACCCAAATACGTATCACCTACAGATATCTTAGTAGACTTGAAAACATCAACAATCTGGCTTTCTTTCAAAACAACAGATTGATCAACCTTTATAGGTTTAACAGGTGGAAACAACCCTTTGACATACCTAACACTAAGGGTATCTCCCGTTGGGTCCTTAAGTAATATAGCAGCAGCTTTAGAAGAAGTTCCTTCAATAGCAGCATTAACTATGGTAGAAAAAATCCTATCCATATCAAGCTCAACCGATAACGTATCTCCTATTTCTCTCATAAGATCTATAACTAACGCTTTTTCTCTTTCTAGATCCTGTATCCTGAAATCCATATCCATAACATCTGCTCTGAAAACTTTGTAAGCAAAAGCAACTAAAAATACATACCCAAAAAACTCAATCAAATTGTAACCAATACCTTTCGTAGCTTGTATAAAAACAATCGAAGAAAAAAGATAAAGAACCCCAAAAGATGAAGCAGAAATAATGTACATAAACTTTGATACGTATATATGTGGCAAAACCTGAGCAGTAAACCCATAAATCCTACTAACAACAACAATAGCA
>CALFVP010000041.1 GCA_937928175.1 uncultured bacterium
AGATAAAGCAGTTAGCTAAGGATAACGATATTGATATTTCGAAATTTGAAATATTGGAATGGAAAAAATCTAAGCTAATTGATGAATTTGTTGAAGAGTTTTTTGAACTTAGAAAACATAAAGGTATTTCCAAAGATGAGTGTTATAATTACATTTCGAAAGATATTAATGCTTTTGGTGCTATGATGGTTAGGAAGGGAATGGTTGATGGTATGGTATCTGGAAGTATGAGTCCTACTTCTGATGTAGTAAAATCTGCTATATGGATAGTTAGACCAAGGGAAGGTGTAAAGACTGTATCTAGTTTTTTTGTAATGGTGACACCCGATGAGAATATTGGTAGCAAAGGTAGAATGATATTTTCCGATTGTGCTATTGTTATAGATCCGACGCCTGAACAGCTTGTTGATATAACGATAAATGCCGCAAGTGCTTGTGAAGCATTTTTGGGTGCTAAGCCTCTTGTTGCTTTACTTTCTTATTCAACGCATGGTAGTGGTGCTGGTGCTTCTGTAGATAAAGTTAGAGAAGCAGTTAGGATTCTTAGAGAAAGAAATGTGAATTTTGATTTTGATGGAGAATTACAATTTGATGCTGCAATTTCCCAAAGTGTTGCTGAGCTTAAGTGTCCTAGCTCTAAGGTTGCTGGTAAAGCAAACGTGTTCATTTTCCCAAATCTTGATTCTGGTAATATAGGTTATAAGATAGCTCAAAGGATAGGAAAAGCAAAAGCGTATGGTCCGATATTGGTAGGCTTAAATAAACCTGTGAATGATCTTTCTAGAGGGTGTTCTGCAGAAGATGTATACGTAATTTCCCTTATGACACTGATGCAAGTTAAAAACGGTATATAAGTTTTTGTAATTTTCTGTTGAATAGTTTATATTTGTTTGTTATCTTATTTTTGTAGTATAATTATCTAGGTGATTTTTATGGCTAAAGAAGGGGAATTTCTTAAAATGATATTTGGTTTTTCTAGTTACAGTATAAATAGGCCTCATGTTCATTGGGTTCCTATGCTGGATATATACGAATTTACTGACAGATTCGTTATACTTGTTGAGGTTCCAGGTGTCAACAAGGAAGACATAGATATTACTCTTAAAGATGGATTTTTAAAGATTTTTGGGGTTAGAAAAGAGATGTATAATGAGAATAGGGTTAAGATTCATCAAATGGAGATTAATTATGGATATTTTGAGAGGATTGTGGAAGTGGGTGATGTTAGTGAAAACGATATAAAAGCTGATCTAAAAGATGGCATTCTTACGATAACTATAGTGAAGAAAATATAAGTATCTAAGGGGTTACTATGAATACTAGAATGTACTTTTTAGGTGAGGACTTTAGTGATGATGTTATGTATAAGAATGATAAGAATAAGTTAGATAGTGAGAAAGGTGATTTTCCGAGTGTTTTACCTTTAGTGCCTTTGAAAAATTTAGTTTTGTTTCCTGGGATTATAACTCCTTTATCCATTGGTAGAAAGAAATCTCTCAATGCTATTGAAGATGCTTCGCTTAGGGATAAATTAGTTGGTTTTGTTGCTCAAAAATCTAAAGATATAGAAGATCCAAGTTTTGATGATATCTATAAAGTTGGTGTTGTTGCAAGCATATTTAAGATATTTAGGATTCCAGATGGTACAATAAATGTTGTTGTTAGAGCTATAAAAAGGTTTAGGATAGTTGAAATAATTGGAATGGATCCTTTTATTAAGGCTAAGGTTGAGTATCTTGAGATGGATATCGTAAAGGATGAGGAAGTAGATGTGTATATTAAGACGATCAAAGATATGGCTATTTCTCTGGTTAGGGTTATTTCTGATGTGTCACCTGATGCTGAAGCTATTATTCAAGATATAGAGCAACCTGATTTGCTTGCTTATTTTGTTGCTTCGGGTATAAATGCTACTATTGATGAGAAACAAAAGATTTTGGAGTACAATTCTTTGAAGGAATTGCTTAAGAGTGTTGTAAACTATCTTGGTAAAGAGCTTGAGCTTGCGAAAGTGAGTAAGGAGATTCAAGAGAAAGTAAAAAGTGATGTTGAGAAGACGCAAAAGGAGTACTTTTTAAGGCAACAGCTTAAGGCTATACAGAAAGAGTTAGGTGAATTAAGTGATCAGGAGAAAGATATTGAAAAGCTGAAGAGAAAACTTGAATCTAAGAAAATGAGTGATGAGGTTAGGAAACTTACTCTGGAACAGATAGATAGATTATCAAAGATTCCTGTGATGTCTCCTGAGTATACTGTTGTTAGGAATTATGTAGATTTGATTTTGCAGCTACCTTGGGATGAGTGTACTGAGGATAACTTAGATATAGATTACGCTGAAAAAGTTTTGAATGAAGATCATTACGATTTGGAGAAAGTTAAAAAGAGAATTTTAGAGTACCTTTCTGTTATGAAATTGAAAGGGGGGAATGTAAAGGGACCGATACTATGTTTTTATGGTCCTCCTGGTGTTGGTAAAACGTCGTTAGGTAAATCCATAGCTAGAGCTTTAGGTAGGAAGTTTGTTAGAATTTCTCTTGGTGGGGTTAGGGATGAAGCTGAAATAAGAGGACATAGAAGAACTTACGTTGGTGCTCTACCTGGTAGAATTATACAAGGTATAAAAAAAGCAGGATCTTCCAACCCTGTTTTTATGCTTGACGAAATAGATAAGTTAGCTTCTGATTTTAGAGGTGATCCAGCTTCTGCTTTGCTTGAAGTTTTAGATCCTGAACAAAACAATTCTTTTAGTGACCATTACTTAGAAATACCTTACAACCTTTCCAAAGTTATGTTTATTGCAACTGCAAATTCTCTCAATACAATACCTTGGCCACTACTTGATAGGATGGAAGTTATATCTATTCCAGGTTACACAGAATATGAAAAGAAAATGATATCTATCAATTATCTTATACCTAAACAGAAATCTGAAAACGGTCTTAGTGATTACAATATAGTTATCACCGATGGTTCTTTAACTAAAATAATAAACGATTATACAAGAGAAGCTGGAGTTAGGGAATTGGATAGAAATATTGGTTCTATTATGAGATCTATTGCTACTGGTATAGTTAAAGGGGAGATTGATAAGAATAGTAGTGAGATTATTGTTGATGAAGAGAAAGTTAGGAAATATTTAGGTCCTGAAAAATTTCTACCTGAAATAAAAGAAATGACGGAAATACCGGGGGTTGCTATTGGTCTTGCTTGGACACCAGTTGGTGGAGAAATACTTTTTATAGAAGCTATTGCTATGAAGGGTAGGGGTAATTTAGTTTTAACAGGTTCGCTTGGAAATGTTATGAAAGAATCTGCTTCAATTGCTTTTAGCTATATAAAGTTTAATTCTGAAAAATTTGGAATACCTTCATATATATTTAGAGATTACGACATACACGTCCATGTTCCTTCTGGTGCTATACCTAAAGATGGTCCTTCTGCAGGTATAACATTACTTACTTCAATAGTATCTTTACTTACACAAAGAAGAGTTAAAAATAACATAGCAATGACTGGAGAAATTTCTTTAAGAGGATTGGTATTACCTGTTGGTGGAATAAGAGAAAAAATACTAGCTGCTAAAAGGTATGGAATTAGTAAGGTAATAATCCCCGAAAAAAATATTAAAGACCTCG
>CALFVP010000042.1 GCA_937928175.1 uncultured bacterium
ACCCCTTAAATGTAAATTATACCAAAAACAAAAACATAAAATAAAATTACCTACCACCAAAAAATACACAAACGTAACGTATACCATTGAATTTTTTGAAAAAATAAAAATAACAAAAATAAAAAATTTGAAAAAGTGAAATATTTAATATTACACTTAGTATTATGAGAAAGGTTGATGATGAGAGTGTTTTAAGAAAGAGTGGTATTTACTTATGTGAGAGTGTTTTTGATTTATTTTTTAATACTCCAATAGTGAAACTTAGGAATATTGTTGATGAGAGTATGGCTGATGTTTACGCTAAAGTTGAGTTTATATCGCCTGGGGGATCTATAAAGGACAGGGTAGCTTTAGCTATGATAGAGGATGCTGAAAAGAGGGGTATTATTAATAAGGACAGTACCATAGTTGAAGCAAGTAGTGGGAACATGGGTATTTCTATTGCTTTAGTTTCGAGGTTAAAAGGGTACAAATGTATAGTTGTAATTCCTGAAACGTTATGTTTGGAAAGGGTTTATATTCTTGAGAGTTATGGAGCTGAGGTTGTTGTTACTCCAAGTGAAGCTGGAATGGAGGGAGCTTTGCAAAAAGCTAACGATATTTTAAAGAAAGTTCCAAAAGCTGTAATGCTTGATCAATTCTCAAATCCTTCAAATCCTATTATTCATGAGAATACTACAGCTTTAGAAATAATAAAATCCATGGGATGCAATATAGATGCTTTTGTTGCTGGTGTTGGTACTGGAGGTACCATTACTGGGGTTGGTAGAGTACTAAAAAAAACCTGCCCGAATGTAAAAATCTTTGCAGTTGAACCCGAAAATTCCGCTATATTAAGCGGCGGTAAACCAGGATTCCACAGAATACAAGGTATTGGTCCAGGTTTTATACCACCCATACTCGATGTATCAATCATAGATGATACAATCAAAGTTTCAGATCTCGATGCTTACAAAACATCTCAAGCTCTAGTTAGAGGAGAAGGAATATTCGCAGGAATATCATCAGGTGCTAACGTCTTCGCATCTCTCAAAATAGCTAAAAAACTAGGTAAAAACAAAAAAGTAGTTACAATATTACCAGATTCAGGAGACAGATACTTCTCAATAAAACAATACTTCGAATTCTAAAAATATTTTACCCCTCCCACTAACAAAATACCATCTCTACAAAGTTAAAAATACAATAAAAAGTAAATATTTGACTTTTTTGAATTTTTATTTTATATTTAATTTAACATGGAGGGAATATGGAATCACAAATAAAAGTAGACAAAGAGCTAGATATAAGAGGGCTAGTATGTCCTTTTACCTATATAAAATCTAGGTTATTTTTTGAGAGTGAAGTATACTCTGGGGAAGTTGTAAGAATATTAACAGACCATGAACCAGCTTCTAAGGATGTACCAAGAAGTTTTATAGAAGATGGACATGAACATTTAGGCACTGAAAAAATAAATAATACCTGGGTAATGTACTTTAGAAAAAAGTAGGAGGTATGTATGGAAGAAAAAAAAGATTCTTTATCCATAGTAGTTTTTACTGACAATTACGATAAAGTAATGGCAGCTCTAGTTATGGCAACTGGAGCAAAAGCTGTAGGATGGGATGTTACTGTATTCTTCACATTCTGGGGATTAAACTTAATAACAAAAAAGAAAATCTCCGGAAAATACAAAAGAAACCTTATCCAAAAAATGTTCGGAATAATAAACAAACCATCCGTAGACAATTCAAGTTTATCAAAGTTTAACTTCAAAGGAATGGGTAAAAAAATGCTCGAAATACTATTAAAGCAAAAGAAAATCCCAAACTTAAAAGAATTGTTTGACTATGCAAATCAATTGGGTGTAAAAATCGTAGCTTGCTCACTCGCTATGAACGTATTCGGAATATCAAAAGATGACCTCGAAGATTTCGTAAAAGAAATAATAGATGTACCAGAATACCTAAGAATAGCAAAACAATCATCAGTAGCACATTTCATAGCTTAAAAAATAAAAACCTACCTTAAACCAAATTAACCCATAAACTTGAAAAAAAGTTTAAAAATTTTCCTCATCAACCTGGTTTTAAAAAACAAAAAGGGGAGATTTAATCTCCCCTTTTAAACCTTCTTAAGAAATTAGTTAGTTATATACCAAGTTATGTTAGTAACAATATCTGTCAGAGAAGAAAGATCAGTATAATTAGTTCCATCAGAATTCGTTGCAATCGAATTTGCTCTATTCAATGAATAACCATTCACAACACTAACTCTTACAAGAGGCGTGTTAGTAAGAGCGTAAGCTTCTAAAACAACTGTATTCGTTAAGTTAGAATACGAAGGCAATGAACTAAAAGCATAACTAAATCCAAAATTAATAACGTTAGGATTAGAATAACCTGAGTAATCCCCAATAACAGTATTAGTAACAATAAATTTAACTAAACGAAAAGATCCATCTACAGTAGTTTGGTCTGATAAGACAAAAGTTTGACCTACATGCGTATCTTGTGGAATATCTTCACCAAATGCAAAATCAAATTTTCCATTTGCTATAGTATCTTTGAAAAAGAATAGATATATTGTATTAAGATCATTAGTATCGCTGTAAACAGTATAGGTGTAAGGTAAGGAATGGTACTGAGCATTTCCAAAAACTCCTCCTTTAATAGTGTTAAACAAATCAGAAAACTTAAACTGACTAGAATCAGTACCAGTTAGGGAAATGTTAATAGTACTCTTAAGAATATAAAAGTTAGCAGTATTAGTAAAAGGAGTTTCTTTATCTATAGCCAAATTCGTCGAACCATTGTGCCACATCACAATATCATCATTCTCAATAATATTGTTAAGTATACCATTATTATTGTTATCCTTACAAGCAGCAACAATAAAATTAGTTGGACTAATCATATTA
>CALFVP010000043.1 GCA_937928175.1 uncultured bacterium
CTTTCCTTTGTTACCTTTCTTAACATTGCTTAACTTCATCATCATTTTATATCCTCCAAATCCTATTTAAATTATAGTATATTACGTTTTTACTTTTCAATGTGGTACGAATTTTGGTTTTATAAAGTTTTGTTTAGTTTGGGGTATTATTTTTTAGGATTTTGTATTTTCTTTGAAGTTATTTACTTCTTCTAATAGAAAATCGAGTATTTCGTTGTTATTTATTTTTTTATAGAATTTTCCGTTTTTGTATGCAGCGGATCCGTTTTTTCCACATGATATACCTATATCTGCATCCATTGATTCTCCAGGTCCATTTACAACACATCCCATTATAGCAACTTTTACTTTTTTCTTGATGTTTCTAACTTTCTTCTCAAATTCGTTTGTTAATTCTATTATGTTAACATCAGCTCTTGCACACAGAGGGCACGATACTACATCTACGTACGTTGGTTTATGTCCAAACTGTTGTAGTATAGCAACACCGATTTCAACTTCTTTGATAGAATCACCTGTAAGTGACACTCTTATAGTATCTCCTATTCCTTCCATGAGTAATGTTCCTATGCCTATAGTACTTTTTATTGTAGATTTGAATTCTGTGCCAGCTTCTGTTACACCAAGATGTAAAGGATAATCACATTTTGATGCTATTAGTCTGTAAGCTTCTACCATGGTTATTACATCGTTGTGTTTTACTGATATTACTATATCGTAAAAACCTAGGTCTTCGAGAATTTTAACGTGATCAAATGCTGAGTTAACCAATGCTTCTGGTGTTGGTTTTGGGTATTTGCTTCTATCTATTGATCCTGCGTTTACTCCTATTCTTATAGGTATACCGTTGTCTTTGCACGCTCTTACAATTTCCTCTACTTTCCACTTCTCTTTTATGTTTCCCGGGTTTAGTCTTATTTTATCTGCACCACTTTTTATTGCTTCTAATGCTATTTTGTAATCGAAATGAATATCTGCTACAATAGGAACTTTTATAAGTTTTTTTATTTCTCTTATTGTTCTTGCTGATTCTATGTCTGGTATACCTAACCTTACAATATCTAAACCCGCATCTTCACACTTTTTTATTATCTCAACGGTTTCCTTAATGTTTGTTGTTTTACTTGTTGGCATCGTTTGAACTGTTACAGGATAGTCCCCCCCTATAAATATGTTTCCCACCTTTACTTTCCTACTTTTTCTCCTTTGAATCATATATCATCTCTTATAAAAATCAATGAACTTACTAATAAAATCTATAACCTTTGCGTATCTTTGTCAAGTTCTGAAAAATTGAATATTTTCCTCTTGAAAGTTAGGTATTTGAATTTTTAAAAATTTATTCGTGATTACGAAAATAAGATGGAAGGTTTAAACTATGGATTATTTTTTAGAAGAAAAAGAAGATTTTAAGAGAATTTTGTTTTTTGTTCCTGATGATAGTGTTGAGAGAGTTATAAATTTAAAGGTTATGGAGACTGTTGGTTACACTTTAGGGAAGGAAAAAGCTGATTATGTTTATTTGTGTATTAAGGAAGTATTAAACTATATTACTGCTTTAAGTATTATAAATATCTTAGGTGCTAAGGTTATAGATGATAGAATTAGTTTACTTTTTAATGATTCTTATCTTAGATACGTAAAGGATAAAGCTAAAGCAAAGAGAGCTTTTATAGAAATTAATTTTCTTAAAAGAGATAGTGGTATTGTTATAGAAGTGTTTAATTCTTACGCTTTACCTAGAGAACATGAGGAGAAAATAAGAGCCCTACTTAATGAGCTTTCTTCTGGAAAAGAATTTGAAATTTCTTTTTACAATGACAGAAAGTACGACTTTTTATCTTCTATCGTTGTTATTTGGTATATTCTTAAAGAGATTGGTGTTAGAAATGAGTTTTTTAGAATAGGTAACGTTAATGGTAAATCTTTTGTAAGGATAGAAATACCTTTTTCCGAAAATTACAGAAGTGTTAGGGAAATTTAGTTTTATTAAATTTTACATATTTCTTTTTGTGTTTTTGTTTTATGCTTTAGAATCGTTTTGCCAGTTTTCTATATCATCAAAGTACATAGAAGTTATAGTAGATAGATCTAGTGGTAGGTTTTACATTTCGACTGTTTTAGGTGATCCAGATAACAAGAATGACGATAAGAAAAAGATACTTTTTGATAAGATGCCACCTACTACTTATCCTTCGCTGTACGTTGATGGTGATGGTTTTGCTGTAGGTACTGATGATGGATATTTTGAGAAAGAACCTGGTATTTCGAAGAATAAGATTGTTTGGACTTGGAGACCAAGAAAGTTTGATAAAGTAAAGATGATTCAAATTTTAGAGATCGTTACGAATCCTTTTACCTTGCGCGATGATATGGTTAAAATTAGTTACATGGTTGTTAACGAAGATAATAGAGAACATACTGTTTCTGTAAGGTTAATTTTAGATACTATTTTGGGTGAGAGTGAGGATGCACCATTTTTTGTTCCACCTTTTGGTAAGATTGATAAAGAAACAGTTTTTTATGAAGGTAATATGCCTTATTTGTGGTACTCTTTCGATTCTCTTAAGACTGCAAAAGTTAGAACTATGGGAATAGTTAGTGGTATTAGCGAAGTTACAACACCTTATATGTTGGTTTTTGCTAATTGGAGAAAACTTGACAAGGAAAAGTGGGACTATATTCCTGAAGTTGGAAGTAGCTTTGGAGGTGGGTTGTTTGGAGGAAGAGATACTGCCGTAGCATTGTACTTTAATAAATT
>CALFVP010000044.1 GCA_937928175.1 uncultured bacterium
ACTTTAAACTTTTCGGATGCTTTTACAGTTTCGTTTTTCTCTCTATTGAGAAATGGTGATGGTTTAACTAAGGAAAATTTAGAGTATTACTTGCAAAACTATAGAAAACTTATTACAAAAAACATGAGATTATTTAAAATACTCATGAAGAAAGAGGTAGTATACGTAACTAACAACATTTTTGGAGATCGTATAATATACCTGAATGTACCGATTAGAAAAACTGTTAGAAATATGAAAGTATTTAAAGGTAATTCTTACTTGATACCTTTGGATAGAGTGAACGTGTTTGATTTGTCTGTAATATACTATTTATCATCATCTTTTAAGATACATCAAAATGCAGCCATTGGTAAGTTGTCTAGAAAGAAAATTCAAGATACTGTAAATTCTGGTGTAGCTGATAGTTTTTTTAGCGTTCTTAATAAGTTGAACTTTGGATTGTTGTAATTCTTCTTTTTCTATAAAAGAAATTTTTATCTATAAAAGAAATCTTTATTTCTCCGAAAATCTTATAAGGAGATGTAACTATGAATTTTGATAAAGAGGAATTTAATGAATACGGTGTAAGAAATAACTATCAAAAGGAAAAACAAAAAAACTCATCTAACCTTAACATTTCTGTTGTAGTAGCTGTAACAGTACTGTTTTCGGTATTTAACTTTGTTGTAGGTTACATGGTGGGTAAATTCTTAGGTAATGTCAAAAGCTCAGATGTTTCAATCTCTGACGTTAAGGAAACAAAAGGTTATTCGGAAATCATAGGTATACCTTCTTCCAAAAATGAAACTACTAACGCAAAACTTCCTTCTCAACAAGAAGAAATAAGTATTGATCTAGATGAAGAAAAAATTGTTGAAGGCTTTCCTAAAACAGCTCCTAATTATGAAATAAATAACCCCAAACCAAAAACTTTAACCAAAAAGTCACAGAGTGACAAGTCACTAAGTGACAAGTCATTAAATGACAAGTCATTAAATGACAGGTCATTAAATAGCAAGTCACAGAGTGACAAATCACAGAAGGTGAAGTATTTCATACAAGTTTCGTCGAATGAGAGGAAGGATGTAGCTCAAAGTACGTTAAGTAAGTTAAAATCTTTTGGTCTTAATGGTTTTATTCAGGAGACGCAGGTTGGTGGTAAGAAAGTTTATAGAGTAAGAATTGGGGAATTTTATTCTTACGAAGAGGCTATTAAAGTTTTGGATAGAGTAAGGAAGGTTAATGTTGATGCTTTTTTGGTAGTTAGCAAATAAGAATTACTTATAGGTGGGTAGTGAGGTTTTCTTTACAATTTTTATGAATATATCTGTTCTTCGGTTGAATGCTCTTCCTTCGGGTGTGTCGTTTGATTCAATAGGTTCGAATTCTGCTCTTCCGCTTGCTGTCATTATTTCTGGGTTTACTCCAAAGTCTATTAATGCTCTTACAACAGATGATGCTCTTGAAGATGATAGTTCCCAATTTGATGGGTATTTTTCTTTTACGATTGGGTTAATAATAGGTGATTTATCTGTGTGACCTATTACATCCACTTTGATGCCCTTTAGAGAAGAAATTAATTCAGCTACTTTTTTGATTGTTGGTATTAACTCCTCTTTTATTTCTGCACTTCCGCTTTCAAAGAAAAAGTCATCTGCTAAACTTATCTTTATTCCTTCTTCTGTTGTGGTAATTCTCACTTTTCTACTTTTTATTTCGGGTTTGAATATTTCTCTTGCTTCTTGTTGTACTTTTGACAAAGCTACTCCCGTTTCTCTTGCTGGTAAAGATTCAATTGATGATCCTAACTCTGTGAACTGTCCCTGGGATAAACTTCTGCCACCTGTTAAAAAACCAATGTTTCCAGAAAAAGATGAAAGTATCATTCTGGCTTCTAGTCCTTCTATTACGGCAGCAGACATTAGCACTACAAACAAAGCAAGAAGCAGGTTATTCATGTCTGCAAATGTAAATATCCATAAAGGCATTTCTCTTTTATGCCCAAGTTCTTTTTTCTTTGCCATTTTACCCTCCTTCCTTTTTTGAGAGAATTTGTTCTCTCAATTTAGGTGGTAAGAAAGCAGTTAACTTCTCTCTTGTTAAGGTTGGGTTATCACCTGCTTGTATTGATAAAACTCCTTCAAGCATTATTGTTTTTATTAATACATCTTTTTGGTTTTTGAGATCCAGTCTTGTTGCCATTGGAAGAACTATTGCGTTTGATATAAATACTGCGTATAACGTTGCTATAAACGCAATAGCAACACCGTGAGTAACAGCAGCTCTATCTTCAGCGTGACTTAATGCTGCTATCAAACCAACTAAAGCTCCTGCCATACCTAATGCAGGACCATAGTATCCCCATTCATCAAAAAATTTCTTGTTAAACAAATGTCTAAGCTCCATTTGCTCCATTTCAGTTATCATTATACGTTTTACCATTTCTGGATCAGTACCATCCACTATCAATTGTATTGCTTTTCTTAAAAATGGTTCTTTTATATCTTGAATATCGTTTTCTAGTGAAAGCAATCCTTCTCTTCTGGATTTTTCAGCAAACGTAACTAAAGTTTCTATAAGCTCTGCGTAATCAATATCTTCAGTTGAGAATAGAATTCTAAGAATGTTTGGTAAGTTTTTTACGTACTCAAATGGTACTGAAACTATAGCAGCACCAAACGGTGAAACTACAGCAATTAGGAATGCTGCTAAATCCGCATACGTGGTTAAAGGTACACCATGCAAAAGAATAGCAATAAACATCGACACTATTGATATCGATAGACCTATTATTATGTATATATCAAACTTTCTTTCACCCATTTTTTCTCTCCATGTAGTAATTAATTATCTCTATTATATTTTCTTTAATTTTTTTGTTTATCTCTTCTGGTTCTTCCAGTACAATGTATATTACCTCATTCATCATCCTAATTACTGTATTGGTTTTCTTTTCTACCATCTCTATCTGAAAAGGATTTATGTTAATTTTAGATTTATCTATTCTTGTAAGCTGTATTAACATGTTTCTAGTTTATTACTTTTGTGTTATCTCTTTCAAGAAATACACTTCTCGGATCCTCAATGTTAGATTTATATTCTTCAAGTATTTCTTTTAGGACAGAAAAGTAGTTTTCTTTGCCATTTTCTACGTCATCCATGATTTGTTCTATGTACTTAGTTCTGTCTTCCGATATGAATTCTTTGTAATTCTCTTTGAGTATTGAATATACTTCCATACCTTTTTTGGTTGGTATAAGTTTGTTGTTTTTGAGAAAAACGTATTTTCTTTTTAGTAGCGTTGAAATTATTTTTGAGTAAGTGGAAGGTCTTCCTATACCTTTCTGTTTCATCGTTTGTATTATATCTGCTTCAGATAAAAGGGTAACTTTGGGTTTTTTAACTTGTATCAATTTTCTTACAGTCATTTCATCTGGTAAAAGCGAATCTATTTTTAAATACCCTATTTCATTCCACCCTTTGTCTATTATATCTACATTCCTTGATAGTACTATTTCACTTTTACCTAACGTTATTGAGTATGTTACGTTTTTAACTTTGACTGGTTTCGTTTGAGATGATATAAACCTTTTAAAAATTAGATCGTATACTATTAAGTGTTGTTTTTTTATGGTGGAAGTTGTTATTGATCCTTCTTCTATAAGAATTTGTAAAGTTTGGGAATCTATTGATTTGGTTGGTCTTATACATTCGTGAGCACCTTCTGATTCCCAAGTTCTTGGTAAAAATAATTCTTGTAAATTTTTTGCACTTAGGTATTCCTTTGCTATATTTTGACCTATCGTTGATACTCTTGTTGATTCAGTTCTATGGTAGGTTATAAATCCTTCCTCAAATAAGTCTTGTAATATATTCATAATTTCATCGGATTTCATTTTGAAAACTCTATTGGCTTGTATTAGTATGGTATCAGTTGTAAACGGTGGTAAAGGTGGAATTTCTAAATCTTTTTCTT
>CALFVP010000045.1 GCA_937928175.1 uncultured bacterium
TCGTAAGTAAAACTATCGTTTCCGAGTAAGCTAATAAAAAGATCTTTAACAAAAAATCCTGAATTTATCAATTCCTCACCAACTCTAACATTAACATTAACATTTTCACCAATTTCAATATCTAAATCTACAAAGTTAAGAGAAACAATTTCAAATTTTAGCTTAGTATACATAAAGGTCGAATTAACAGGTATTTTTTGAGAAAAATCAATATTATACTTAGGGTTAGTTTTATCAATGATAGGGAAATTAAGAGTGCCTAAAGACTGTAAACTAGCAGTAGCGTCAGTGAAAGCTTTTTTAATTCTTTCATCGTTAAAATTAAATTCTGTGAAATTCATAAATACCTCCTAATATTTCACTTTTCTAGCACCTGTATCAACAGCATCTTCAAGTTCAAGTTCTATAAGTCTATTTAACTCAACTGCATATTCCAGTGGTAAAGCTTTTACAAAAGGTTCAATAAATCCATTAACAATAGTAACTAAAGCTTCATGTTCAGTTAATCCTCTACTCATCAAATAAAACAGTTGTTCTTCACTTATTCTACCAGCAGTTGCTTCGTGCCCCAAAGATACCTTATCTTCGTTAATATCAATATGAGGTATCGTATCAGATACAGATTCTTCATCTATCAACAAAGCATTACAAGATGTATGATTTTTGGAACCTACAGATCCTTTCATTATTTTAACTAGTCCTCTGTAAATAGTTTTACCACTACTCAAACTAATAGACTTGTTAGTTATTTTAGAAGTTGTATAGGGAGCGGCATGGATAACTTTAGCACCTGCATCTTGGACTTGTCCGGCACCTGCAAGAGCAATTGACAATATTTCAGCTTGAGCACCTTTCCCTAACATGTAAACTGCAGGATATTTCATTGTAAGCTTACTACCCAAATTGCCATCAACCCACTCAACTTTAGCTTCTTCGTAAGCAAAAGCTCTCTTTGTAACGAGATTGTATATATTCTTTGACCAATTTTGAATAGTAGTATACCTAACGTATGCACCCTTAAAAGCTATTATTTCAACAACAGCAGCATGTAACGAATTCGATGAATACATAGGTGCAGTACAACCTTCTATGTAATGTACACTAGCACCTTCATCAGCTATAATAAGTGTCCTCTCAAATTGTCCCATATTCTGTGTGTTTATTCTAAAGTAAGCTTGCAACGGTATCTCTACAGTAACTCCCTTAGGTACATATATAAAACTACCACCACTCCAAACAGCACTATTTAGAGCAGCAAATTTATTATCGTTAGGTGGTACAACAGTACCAAAATACCTTTTCACAATTTCAGGATATTCTCTAACAGCAGTATCCATATCTGTAAATATAACACCTTTACTTTCCCATTGGGATTTTATACTATGATAAACAACCTCGGATTCGTACTGAGCAGTAATACCAGCTAAATACTTTCTTTCAGCTTCAGGAATACCTAACCTATCAAAAGTATTTTTGATGTACTCTGGTACTTCATCCCAACTTCTAACTTTCGTATCGGTTGGTTTTACGTAATAATATATATCGTTAAAGTCTATTTGATCCAAAAGCCATTTTTCACCCCAAGTGGGCATAGGCTTTTTTTCAAAAATTCTGTAAGACTTAATCCTAAACTCTTTCATCCAATCTGGTTCATTCTTCATTTCAGAAATCTTTCTAACAATATCTTCGTTTATTCCTTTACTAGACTTATAAGAATACTTTTCAGGATCCTTAAAATCGTACTTAGAAAAATCTATTTTCATATTTTTAATTTCTTCTCTTGCCATAAACCACCTCAAACACCATAAGAAACTTCTTTTAAAATCCAATCATACCCATTATCTTCAATTCTGTCAGCTAAAGTATGATCACCAGTCTTAACAATTCTACCATCAATCATAACATGAACAAAGTCAGGTTTTATGTATTTTAGTATCCTTGAGTAATGGGTAATAACAACAAAAGAATTTCTTTCATTCTTAAATTCCATAACTCCCCTAGAAACAACTTTTAAAGCATCAATATCTAACCCAGAATCCGTTTCATCCATTATAACAAGCTCAGGATCCAATAAAAGCATTTGCAATATTTCAGCTCTCTTTCTCTCTCCACCAGAAAAACCTTCATTAAGATACCTATTAAAAAACGAATCATCCATATCCAATAAAGCCATCTTACTTTTAACCAAATTCCTAAACTCCAAAGGCTTAGGAGGAACAAAATCACTATACCTATAGCTATTAACAGAATTGTAAGCTAACCTAAGAAAATTCATAAAGCTAACACCTGGAACTTCCTCAGAATATTGAAAAGCTAAAAATATACCTCTTTTTGCTCTTTCATCAGTAGACATATCCAAAATACTCTCACCCTTAAACAAAATATCACCACCAACAACCTCATATTTAGGATTACCCATAATAACGTTAGAAAACGTAGTTTTCCCAGAACCATTAGGTCCCATTATACCATGTATCTCACCCCTGTTAACTTCTAAACTCAATCCCTTAAGTATAAGATTACCATCAATAGACGCTTTTAAATTAACAACCCTAAAAAAACTCTCCATAAATACCTCCATAATTTACTTTATAAATCTATAAAAAAATAAAAGTTATGTCAAATGGTATTTTTCATTTCAAACAAAATTAGTATTTTCTAAGTTTGTTAAATTAAACTTACTGTAAGTTTTACCTAATTAAACGGTTTAGAGTTTTGTTTTCTTGAAATTGAACTGGCAAAAAAACTATAATTAAGGATTGGGGGAGAAATGATGAAGGTAGGAATATTGATGGGGAGTGATTCAGATTTACAAGTTATGTCTGAAGCTGCTAAGGTTTTGGAAGAGTTTGGTGTAGAGTATGAGATTCATGTAATTTCTGGGCATAGAACACCAGAAAAAACTCGCGAGTATGCAACTACAGCTGAAGAAAGGGGGATAGATGTTATAATAGCTGGTGCTGGTGGAGCTGCTCATTTACCAGGAATATTAGCATCAATAACAACATTGC
>CALFVP010000046.1 GCA_937928175.1 uncultured bacterium
ATAAAGTAAACGTATACCATTCTTTTGAAAATCCAACTATAGGCAACGAAGCTATGTTCAAGGAATAACAAAAACCATACCAAAATATAAAGAAGAATTAGCTCTTGAATACGTCAAGAAAATAGAAGAAAGAAAAACAGAAATCGATATACCAGGTAACTTTTATATCTCTTTAATATTAAACGTACACAAAGTAAATGATTTAGATCTAGTTACCCTTAACAATGAAATCTCAATAAAGTACATAAATACAACAAGTGGAGGGATATTCAGGAATGGTTGGTTTGCAGGAATCAAGTTTTTTGATCCAGTTTTTTCCATAAAACTATCGACTCCAGCAAATTCGATTAACAATCTCGATCTTGGTGTTGGTAACGAAATAAGCTTTTTTGCTGGAACTGAGGTTGCTAACTTTTCAAATATCAGTCTAGGTATAGGCTTAAACTTTTTACTTGTAAAAGGACACGTAGTCTTCACACCTGACTACTCAAACATATACAATACCACTTTATCATTCTCATTAAGACCTATGCTACATTTAAATTACCAAAGCATAAACATCCTAATAATACCAACATACCTATCCCCAGAACTTAGATTTCTTAGCTTCGAAAAAGACTTAAGAATAAAAGACTACCTTGGTATAAACATAGTAGTTAATGCAAATGTAACAGAAGAATTGAGTTTAGAGGTCGTAGGTGAGATATCTAGCTTTAACCTAGACCAAGGAATATCACCAATTACATTACCAGGTTTAGACTACAAACTGGGTATTGGTATTTCAAAATACTTCCACTTTTAAACATTACAAAACTACTTCCTAAATGAGATGAACAAAGAAAGTATTCTTTTTATTAAAGTTTTAAGAAAACTTTTTTTTACAAGTACCGAACTAAAAACCATTATTCCATCGTCCTGGTAGAAAAAACCTTCAGTTGTTTTAGCTTTTACAGCTATTCTATTCTCAGGAATTTTAACAATCTCCGATAATGATTTCTTTACTTGTGGAATGTATGGCTGCAATTTAGGTTTGTTTACCACTACAGTTACATCTATATTAACTACTTCAAATCCCTTAGAGTCAATTAAATCGATAACCTCTCTAAGCATTACTTTGCTGTCAATATCTTTTGTAGAGGTTGTGTTTGGGAAGTAATACCCTATATCTCTCTCTCCTACCGAACCAAGCAAAGCATCAATTAGCGAATGAATTAAAACATCACCATCCGAATGAGCTAAAATTCCTTTCTCGTAAGGAATTACAACCCCCCCAATTACGAACTTTCTAAACTCAACTAACTTATGTATATCAAACCCACTTCCAACCCTTATCATAAAAGTAAACAATTTTATTGTTTAATAAAAAAAACTTTCAAATTCATTTAGAATAAATTATATTGAAAAATTTAGCACTTAATTTGTTAAAATTTTCTAATGTTTTCAAATTTATACATAACAGAAATGAATGAAAGTGACATTGACAGCGTTGTTAGTATAACACAAGAGATATTTCCTTTTTCTCCTTTTAGAGTTGACAATACAGTAACTGAGATGGTTGGTCCTGAAAATATTCATAAGGTATCCATAGGAATATTAGAAAACTCTACAAAAACGTTTTTGGCTATTAGCAATAACAAAATTCTTGGTTTTCTTTCTTGGTCATTTGACAAAAACATAACTAGCACCACAGCTAAAAGATATTACAGAATTAGGCTTTTTGGTGTTAAAAAAGAGTACCAAAGAAAAGGTATAGGATCAGAACTCCTTAGGTACTTTTTAAATTTCGTCAATAAACAAAAAGGAGATATAATAGAAGTAAGCACAGATGTAAACAACATACCAGCTATAAGTATATACCTAAAATTTGGATTTTTTTACACTTCTTCATTTTCTACATTAAGATTATTTCCAGAAAAATTTATGCCTCAAGAAAACGAAGAACTCGAAATATTAAAGATTTCAAACGTTAAGGAATTAGATGAATTTGTCAAGCTAAGAAACAGAAACGTTTTATTTGAAAATTATCCTATCCAGTGTTTATTTGATCAAAGAATTGAGGAAAGAACCAAAGAAATCATTCTCCACAATTATCAAAAATCAATAGAACTAAACTTCAATTCGTTTAGTATTTACATTGCTAAAGCAAAAGACATTTTTATTGGTTACGGTGCTATAAAAGAAGATTTTTCTCTCTCTTCACTTTTGTCAAGGATTTCTGGACAACATATCTCAGTATACAGAATATTCGATATTTTTGTGCTTGAAGAATTTAGAAACAAAAAAGTAGGTTCGACTATACTTTCAAAAATGATAACAAACATTCCAAAACATTACAATTTTGTTGAAGCAATAGTACCATCTCATAACTATGCTATGGTAAACTTACTTAGGAGAGTTGGGTTTAGGCTATCTCACTGTATGATAAACTTAGCTAGGTAAAAAATTTTAGAAGTTTGATAAAGTACTCAATTATAATTTTTGACATGGGAATAGTGACCGAAAGAGCAAAGAAAATACTTCATAAGATCAACGAAAACTTTAGAATTTTTAAAATAGATGATAAAATAAAAAGAATTGAAGAAATATTGTACCTTATTTCAGATGCTTACTCTAAAAACAACGTTAACTTAGCTTCGAAACTTCTTATAGAGCAAACTTCTTTAAAGAAAGAAGTTGAGAAATGGCTTGAAATAAAAGAAAAAACAGAGAATATTTTAACGTTAGCAAAAGAAGCAGAAAGTATGGAAGACCTTTCAATAATTTCAGATATTGACAAATCCTTAGACCAAATTGAGAAAAAACTAAACGAGTACGAAATAGAAAAATTTTTTGATCCAGAGATTGACAATTCAAATTGTTTTATGAATATACATCCTGGTGCAGGAGGGGTTGAATCTTGCGATTGGGCCCAAATGCTATTTAGGATGTACACCAGATTTTTTGAGAAAAAGGGTTTTAAGTATGAAATAGTAGATTTTTTACCAGATGATGTAAGTGGAATAAAAGATGTAACAATTTACGTACAAGGGGAATACTCTTTTGGATACCTAAAGTCTGAAACTGGAATACACAGACTTGTAAGAATATCACCGTTTGATGCATCCAAAAGGAGAC
>CALFVP010000047.1 GCA_937928175.1 uncultured bacterium
AAAGATATTGATAACCCTGATAATTTAATTCCAATACTATCAACTTATCTCCTACCTAAAGAATTAGAAATACCTGTAAAGATTGCTTTAATATCCATTCCATTGTCTGGTGCAGACGTAATACTAATAACTTTAACATCCTTAATATCGAAAAACATACTATCTCTAATTTTTGGAGAAAAGGAAATTTTCAAAAACATTTGGTTTATAAGGGTGATTGCTATTTTATCGATTACAATTTCAACCTACATAGCAATAGTAGGTAAAAGCATAATTCCTATGCTTCTTACAGCGTACAAAATATTTTCCTCAACTGTAGTTCCTATAATATTCATATCGATATTATCCAAAATGCTAAACATTGAAATCAAAGTAAACAGTGTAAAAAAAATAATAATATCGTTACTTCTTGTGCTTTCATCAAGTTACATAGTCTTAGCAGAGTTAGTACAACAAACATTAAGATTCCAGAATTATAACTTATACATTCTAGGAATAATGATTATTAGCATTGGAATACTAGTTTTTTCAAAAAACTATACTAGATATCGTCAACAATCCTTATCATAACACCTTGTCCTTTAACCACCTTTAAATTATTTATTTCAGAAAGAGCTTTAACGAGATCTTTTTCTTTTGCATGGTGAGTAACCATAACAAGAGGAACAAATTCATGGGGGCTTACCTCTTTTTGTATGACTGCTGCTATACTTATGCCGTTATCTCCTAGTATTTTTGATATAGCACTTAAAACACCAGGCCTGTCAATAACCGAAAACCTTAAATAATACCTTGAGTATATATCACCTATTGACTTTACTTCTCTTTTTCTGATTTCTCTAACCTTTCTAACGACTTTAGAATCTGAAATACTCAATGCAATTTCGACTATATCCGATACAACTGAAACAGCTGTAGGATACCTACCGGCACCTTTTCCATAGTACATAGAAATACCGAGATTCTTGCTTTCAACTAAAACTGCGTTATATTCCTCTCTAACAAAAGCAAGCTGATTGAACTTACTTACCAAAGCAGGATGAACTCTAACTTCAATTAATCCATCATCATCCATTTTAGCAATACCAAGAAGCTTTAAAACAAATCCCAACTCGTAAGCATACTTAACATCTTCTAAGGATATGTTCCTTATACCTTCAATATAGATAGAATTAAAATCTACAGAAGTATCGAATGCAAGTCTAGATAGTATTGAAATCTTATGAGCAGTATCTATACCATCTATATCAAAGGAAGGATCAGCTTCAGCAAAACCTAATTCTTGTGCTCTTTTAAGTGCTTGAGAAAAATCCATATTTTCTTCAAACATTTTAGTTAATATAAAGTTTGTTGTGCCGTTAAGTATACCTAAAATTTGATCAACTCTATCACCAATAAGGCTATCCCTTAAAACCCTTATTATTGGTATACCACCAGCAACACTTGCTTCAAAACCTATTAAAACACCTTTCTGCTCAGCTAAGGAGAATATTTCACCACCTTTCTCAGCTAAAAGTGCTTTATTTGCAGTTACAACATTTTTACCAGCATTTATAGCCTTTGTTATAATATCAAAAGGTACATCTATACCACCAACAAGTTCAACAACTATATCAACTTCTTTGTCATTTATAATATCATTGTAATCAAAGGTCTTTTTAGCGTAAAGTATTTCAACACCTGTACCTCCAAAATTTTTACTAGCAACATACTTAAGTTCTATATTAACTCCTGATCTTTCCTTTATAAGATCTCTATTCTTTTGAAGAATATCAACAACTCCTCCACCAACAGTACCAAATCCCACAACGCCAACAGTAACCTTTTTCATAAGAATCTATTTTATACAAAACTATGGAATTTACTCAAATTAAAACGTCAAAAAACATCAAGAATACTATTTCATTGTAAGAAAATTAACAACAAAATTCCCAATCTAAGGTAAATTCACCTGACTATTTCTGTAGTAAAGGACTTTATTTATAGCGTTTAGGTATGCCTTAGCACTTGCAACTATTATATCTGTATCGGTACCGTGACCTGAAAAAGACATATTGTCACTGTGTATGGATAAGTTAACTTCACCTATAGCATCCTTACCAGAAGTAACCGCATGTACACTAAAATCATCAAGCTTTATACCCTTAATTCCAACTATTTTATCAATAGCTTTAAACGTAGCATCAACAGGACCATTACCTATAGCAGATTCAACGTATTCCCTATTCCCTTTCTTCAAAACAACAGTAGAAGTTGGTAGAAGTTTATCACCTGATATTATCTGAACACTCTGCAAATTGTATACAGATTTAGAATCATCAATATTTTGAGAAAAAATAGTCAACAAATCCTCTTCATAAACATTCTTTTTCTTATCTGCTATTTCCAAAAATTTCTTATACATCTCTTCAAATTCTTCATCTGAAGAATAGGTTATTCCAAGTTCTTTAAACTTTACTTTTAAAGCATGTCTACCAGAATGTCGTCCAAGTATTATCTCTGATGATGATCTACCAACATCTTCAGGTTTCATTATCTCGTAAGTTTGCTTATGTTTTATAACTCCATCTTGGTGTATTCCAGATTCATGTGCAAAGACATTCCTACCTACTATTGGCTTATTGTAAGCAAGTGGTAACCCTGTGATAGATACTAAAAGCTTACTTGTTTTGTATATTTCCTTAGTGTTGATGTTTGTATAAAACGGATAAATATCATTTCTGACGTTTATAGACATTACAACTTCTTCGAGTGAAGCGTTACCAGCTCTTTCACCTATACCATTAACGCTTACTTCAACTTGCTCAGCACCTGCAAGTAAAGCAGACAAAGAATTAGCAACAGCAAGACCTAAATCGTTATGACAATGAACACTTATTATAGCTCTATCACCAATTACTTCCTTTATTGACTTGACAAGATTGTAAAACTCGAAAGGTGTAGTATACCCAACAGTATCAGGAATATTTACCGTTGTAGCACCTGCCTCAACTACTGCTAAAAAAACTTCTTTTAAAAAGTTAATATCACTTCTTGTAGCATCCTCTGCAGAAAACTCAACATCATCTAGAAGTGATTTTGCATACCTAACAGCATTTACGGCCATCTTCAAAACTTCATCAGGCTTTTTTTTCAATTTATACTCCATGTGAATAGGCGAAGTTGCAATAAACGTATGAATCCTTTTCTTTTCAGCGTTTTTAATAGCATCATACGCCACCTTTATATCGTTCTCAACAGCTCTAGCAAGAGCAGCAATAGTAACTCCTCTAACCTCTTCACTTATAATCTTAACACCTTCAAACTGAATAGGCGAAGAAACTGGAAAACCAGCTTCAATTATATCTACCCCCAAATGTGAAAGTTGCTTTGCAAAAACTAACTTATCCTCAGAAGACATACTAGCACCTGGCGATTGCTCTCCATCCCTTAAAGTAGTATCAAATATATAAATCTTCTTCTTCTCCATAATTTAAGCACCTTAACATGTATAAATTTAATTAACAGAAATACCTATTTCAAGTTAAGAACAAAAAATCTAGATAAGATTCTTTATAATTGAAATTATCCTACCAACAATAAGAGCATTACTACCACCTACAGGTATAACACCTTTCTTTGTTTTTATAGCAAAGAATTTATCAATTTTAGCAATACTTCCTAAAACCAATCTGTTATCGTACAACGCTAAAACTTTGCTATCTTCCGGAAAATTCGAACCCTTAAACACAACAATTATATCACCATCATTAACATGTACATCCAAATAGTTATCAATACTACCTACCTCCGTAACCCTCAACATAAAAACTTCTTCCCCATCATTACAATCTATACCAAAAATGTAAGGAGAAATAGACACACTTTTTTCAAAATCATCTAATTTGAAATACTTTTTAAACTTTGAAATGCTCCTATAAATATTAACATGAAAGGTAACCGAAGATTCAAAACCAGATTTCTGAGTTAAAACGATACCTCTAGGAATATTTTTCCTAATCTCAATATACCCTTTTTTTCTAAGCTGCTCCAACCTTTGAGCAACACTTTTTATATTAATTCTTTGATTTTTAGCAATCTCTTGATAAGTAGGAGCAAATGAATTTTTTTTAATGTAATCTATTATAAATTCCAATGTTTTAGATTGCTTTAGCGAAAGATCATCCCACATAAAACCTAACAGTATTCTAAATCAATTTAAATACACTTAACAATTAAAAAATTCATATCTTGACGAAAAACTCTACACCACTACTAAATCCATTAACGTAACCAAAACCAAACTTAAATTTTGCATAAAAATTGACCATAAGCAAACTAAAAAACACTTCCAAATTCAACAGATTACCAACTCTAAAAGTATTACTTAATCCAAATTCAAAGCTATCATAAAAATACATTACCCCTAACCCCAAAGCAGGAGTAAACCTAAAAAACTCAAGATCCAGACTACTCATCCCCCCTAACAAAAACTTAAAACTACCAATTTTATAAAAAAAGTCAAAACAAAAATCCAAAGGATCCATTAAAAATCTTAAAGGAATATACTTAGTAGTGTAAACACCTAAACTAAAATTTTTCAAAACAGCAAAATATTCCAAACTATCTTTAATAACACCTAAAGAGTAAACATCAAAAGAAATCAAAAATTTCCTATAATCCAAAATGTACTCATAAGAAAGTTTAACCATTCCTCCAAAAGATCTTCCTAAAAGTTTCAACTTAAACAAATTAAAGTACAAACCAACATCACCTACATTAATAACTTCCTCAATGTATCCAGAATACCCATAAATAGGTACATTAAACAAACTATTAAACTCAACACCTAAAGATAAGAAGGAATTAAATTTGTAAAAAAAGTCTGTATAAATCCCTTCATTCTTATACAAAGCAGAAAGGAAAACATAGTTATCATCAGATACCAAAACATCATACTTACTAACTCCAAATACAAGCACTGTAAAAAACAAAAACATTGTAACCAAAAAATACCTTTTCACACCATAATAAAAAACAATCAATCCCAATCTTTTCAAATAAAACATTCTAATACTCTATTTTACTTCTAGACTTTATAGCCTTAGAAAGAGTGAAAGGATCAGAATATTCAATATTCCCCCCCATAGGTATACCTTTAGCAATAGATGTAAAGGTAAGGTTAATATTCATTTTTCTCACAATTGACACTATAAAAGATAACGTTGTTTCTCCCTCTGCATCTGGGTCCAAAGCAAAAAACAATTCTTTTACATTATTACTAACTATTCTACTGATAAGTTTGTCTATTGATATATCCCTTGGGCCAATTCCTTCTATTGGAGAAATAACACCACCCAAAACATGGTAAACACCGTTAAATTCTTCTGTTTTTTCTATCACTAAAACATCGTTAGGTTTTTCAACAACGCATATAATTTGCTTATCTCTATCGCTAGAAGAACATATTTTACAAGGATCAGAATCCGAAACCATTCCACATTCAGAACATACTTTTATTTCACTTTTTACCTTTGAAAGAGAATTCAGAAGTTTTTCAATAAAATCACTCTTAGAAACAACAATAAAAAAAGCAATTCTTTCAGCAGTCTTAGGACCTATACCTGGTATTTCATTAAGAATTTTAACTAAATCTTCTAAACTTTTAGGTAAAATATCCATACTATCTTCCCTAAACTTTATAAATCAATATCTATACCTATAAAGTTTTTAGAGTAGAAATGTATTATTGCTTTTTTCAATTCTTTAGGATCCAAATCATCACCGTGTAACTTTTTAATTTTGCCAACAATGTAAGTAATGAAAGGATGAAGGGTTTCTAATTTTTCTAACTCTCTGGTTCTGGACTTGTGTATGAGATCTAAATACAAACTTCTAGCTTTAAGATCACTTTGAATTATTTTCTCTATCGAGTAAGAGATATCTTTATAATTAGCCATAATCATAATTCTCTCCCCTCTACTAAAGGTAGGGTATCATCGTAAACTGTTACCCTATTCCTACCAGTTTTTTTAGAATTGTAAAGTGCAGTATCAGCTCTTACAAATATTCTTCTAAACATTTCTATATTAGAAGAAGATTCAATATCACTTACTCTAACATCAGCTATTCCTATACTAGGAGTTAAAGTAAGCGATATTTTATCATTAACTTTGAAAACTTCGGAATTAAGTTTTTCCTTTACTTTCAAACAAACATTGTAAGCATCCTTAAGATCAGTAGAAGGAAAAGCAACTATAAACTCATCACCTCCATACCTTGCTATTATATCAGAAGATCTTTTTATTTCCTGCTTAAGTACAGATGCAAAGAACTTCAAAGCTTCATCTCCAACACTATGTCCATACGTGTCATTAACGTGTTTAAAATGATCCAAATCTATCACAGCTAAAGAAAATTTAGTCCCAAATTTTTTCACTTTATTCATCTCTTCGTAAACTAAGTTTTTGAAATAATGCACGTTATACAAACCAGTAAGACTATCATGAATAGCCTTACTAAAAAGTTCAGCATTGGTAAATATAGCAGAAGCAATATTCGATATTATGGAAAGACTATAAATATCGTTATCAAAAAATCCTAAACAATTTTTGCCTTTTTTCGTTTTAATTAACTCAACTATATAAACTATAACATCATCTACAACTACAGGAATAAAAACAGCAGAAAAAGGTTTAATTCCACATATTTTAGCCAAAATGGAATCTTTAACTTCATCTTCAGAAAACAGAGTAGGTACCCCTCTTTTCATAGTAATTTCTATCATTTTATACTCTGGAGTGTTTTCATCAACCTTACCAATAACGGGAGAAAAATCTTTGTCCACTACCCTATTACTCTTGTAATGAAAAACATCAGAAAACCTAAAACTTCCATCAGAACCAACGTATATAAGTCCACCAACATCACTATTCGTTGCTTCTATCATAAACCTAACCATCATAGCCCTAAGAATGTTAACTTCCCTTAAATCCAAAAGTTTTAAAAATTCAGAAAACTCGTTAACTATCTTTACAGACCTATCTAAGTTTTTAAAAAGTGTTTTAAATTTATGCCTTTTATATATTTCACTTGCTTCCATTTACTTTTATTTTGAAAAACCAAAAAACATCTTTCAACAAAAATATAAAAAACATACCATAAAACTTTCTAGACATCTCAAACTAAAAACTTAACAAAACCTAACACCCCAGTAAAATTAAACCCACATAACCCTAGTCTATAAAGAACCTAAGTTACTTGTAAAAAGAGTGAGTAGCAAAACTTTCATAGCAACTTGCTTTTAAGGTGTATATACAACTAAAATAAAAAACTTAAAACTTTCAAAAGAGAAAGAATATGAGTAGAATAGACAACGTAAAATTCTTTAGTGTACTTGAGTATATTTCGGAAGAAGAAATAAGCAAAAAACCGTTTTCAATAAGGGTACTCATAGAAAACATTGCAAGAAACCTTAAAGAAGAAGGTATGGAAGAAAGATTTCTAAGTGCTGTTATAAACTGGAAAGGAAGTAGTGTTAAAAGCGAAGAGATAGGTTTTAAACCCTGTAGAGTTATAATGCAAGACTTTACTGGTGTACCTATAGTAGTTGATCTTGCAGCAATGAGAGAGAAAGTGAAAGAATTAGGTAAAGATCCGAGTATAGTAAATCCAAGAATTCCAACACACTTGGTAATAGATCACTCTTTGACTGTAGATTACTTTGGTACAAACGATGCTTTTGAAAAGAATATCAAAAAAGAATTCGAAAGAAATACTGAAAGGTATGAAATTCTTAAGTGGGCACAAGAAAATTTTTCTAATTTTAATGTTGTACCCCCAGGAAAAGGTATAATACACCAAATAAACCTTGAATACTTAGCAAAAGTTGTTATAGTTGAAGATGGAGTGGCAAAATACGAAACACTCATAGGTACAGATTCGCACACTACAATGATAAACGGTTTAGGAGTTTTAGGATGGGGAGTTGGGGGAATAGAAGCAGAAGCAGTAATTCTAGGACAACCTTACTTTATGAAATTACCTGAAGTTATAGGAGTAAACATAAAGGGCAAACTTAAGGAAGGAGTAACAGCAACAGATTTAGTACTAACGATAACTAACCTACTGAGAAAAGTTGGAGTTGTTGATAAATTCGTTGAATTTTTTGGTGAAGGCGTAAAGGAGATGGACGTTGAAACAAGAGCAACAATAGCAAACATGGCACCAGAGTACGGAGCAACAATGGGATTTTTTGCAGTAGACGAAAAAACAATAGAGTACCTATACAAAACAGGTAGAAAAAAAGACGAAATAAAAATAGCTCAAGAGTACGTTAAAGAACAAAGATTATGGAATTTTGACAATTCCTACGAAAAAATTGAATTCTCCCAGGTTATAGAATTCAACTTAGATGAAGTTGAACCAACTTTAGCAGGACCTAAAAGACCCCAAGATAAAGTAAGTTTATCGCTAGTAGCAAAGGAGTTTAAAAATTACCTATCGGATCAAAACAAAGAAAGTAAACTAAAAGATGGTGATATTGTTATAGCTTCAATAACAAGCTGTACAAATACCTCAAATCCCTATTTACTCATTGGAGCAGGAATAGTTGCTAAAAAAGCTTTTGAAAAAGGACTAAAGGTAAAACCCCACGTTAAAACTTCATTTGCACCAGGTTCAAGAGTAGTGAAAGATTACCTAGAAAAATTAGGACTAAAAGAGTATTTAGATAAACTTGGTTTCAATATAGTAGGATACGGTTGCACAACATGCATAGGCAACAGCGGACCACTCATAGATTGGGTAGAAAAAGAAATAGAAAAAAATAACTTAACTGTAGTATCAATAACAAGTGGAAACAGAAACTTTGAAGGAAGAATACACCCTCTAGTAAAAGCAAACTACCTAGCATCTCCTATAATGGTTGTAGCATACGCAATAGCAGGTAACATAACAGTAGACATAGAAAAAGACCCCATAGGTTACGACAATAAATCTACCCCAGTATACTTTAAAGACATACTACCATCTCACAAAGAAATACAAGAATACCTACAAAAAATAAACCCAAGAGAAACGTTTACAAAAAATTACAAAGAAATATTCAAAGGTACAAAAGAATGGGAAGAAATAAAAGTAGAAAAATCAGCACTCTTCAAATGGAAAGAAAATTCAACATACATAAAAAAACCAAATTACTTCGAAAATTTTAACTCAGAAAAAGGTATTAAAGATATAATAGGAGCTAGAATACTTCTAATTCTTGGGGATTCAATAACAACAGACCACATATCTCCAGCAGGATCAATAAAAGAGAATTCACCAGCTGGAGAATACCTAATACAAAAAGGAGTAAAAAAAGATGAATTTAACTCCTACGGAGCAAGAAGAGGAAACCACGAAATTATGATGAGAGGTACATTTGCAAACGTAAGGTTAAAAAAACTAATGTTAGACGGAAAAGAAGGTGGATATACTTTAGTCTACAAAGAAAATAAATGGATAGAAACAACAGTATTTGAAGCATCAATGTACTACAAAGAAAACAACATTCCAGTAGTAATAATAGCCGGAAAAGAATACGGAACAGGAAGCTCAAGAGATTGGGCAGCTAAAGGACCATACCTTCTAGGAGTAAAAGCAATAATAGCAGAAAGTTTTGAAAGAATTCATAGAAACAACCTAATATGTATGGGCATAATACCACTAGAATTCATAAAACCTAAAGAAATTTACAAACTAACAGGTAAAGAAATCATAAACATAAGAAACCTAAACAAAATAAAACCAAAAGACATAATAACCTTGGAAATAGTAAGAGAAAACGGTACTCACGAAAACATCGATGTAAGATGTAGAATAGATACAGAAAACGAACTAAACATAATAAAAAGCGGCGGAATAATGCAGAAAGTATTAAAACAACTATTATCCCTTTAAAAAAGAAATTATATTTCTTTCTTGAAAAAAGAAATTATATTTCTCTCTTAAAAAAAGAAATTTCATTTCTCTCTTGAAACTAGAGAAACAGGAGGTTTTCCCATAGCCGCTTACAATGTACCTAGTAGAACTGTTATAAACATTGAGCCCTTAACTT
>CALFVP010000048.1 GCA_937928175.1 uncultured bacterium
CAGATATAAACTCCTCAAGATAAAAAATACTTTCGTTAATACTAGATCTATTAACAACAAGTTCACCAACAACATTCATAAGACTATCAACTTTACTACTCTCAATACGTAATATAGAGGTCTTAACCTCACCAACCTCAACTTCTTTTACCTCCTCACTTTTCTCCTTTTCTTGGTACAAAATCTCATAACACTTTATATCTCCAACAATATCAGAAATATTTACCCTAGTGATCGTTTTATCAACATCCTCGGATAATACAATGAAACTAGCTTTAGTGTAAAACTTAGAATAAATTTCCTCAAGTGGGGGATTTGAATCTAAAATCTGAGAAGAATCTTTTAAAATTGAAACAACTTGCAAAACTCCAACTTCTTTAAGAGGTGAATCTTCTTTAAACGAAATATCAATTAAATAAACTTTTTTACCTTTCGATATAAACTCTATAACTTCATTTATTACCTCATTAGAAGTTTTTAAACTCTCAAGGTCTATTTTTAAAATGCCAGAAGACTCAACACCCTTTGAAACATCAGATGTTTTTTCTTTCTCTAAAACATCAGCACTAGAACTTACGAAATCTTTTACTTTATAGTAAAACTCTTCTACCTCACTCATATCAAGATCAGAAGAATTTAATATACGGTTAAGACCATTTTTAAGAACTTTAGCACCATCAAAAAGAATATCAAACACATCTTGAGTTAAATTAATTTTGTTGCTCCTAACTAAATCCATAAGATCTTCAATGTAATGAGATACCTTTGCAAAATTGTTGTATCCCATCGATGAAGCACCACCTTTTAGAGTATGCACAGCCCTGAAAGCAGAATTAATAGCATCTGAATTGCTAGGATTTTTCTCCAAACTCATCACACTACTTTCATACATTTGTACCATATCAATAGCTTCATCAACAAAAACTTTTTCAAGCTCTCCAACATCCATAACTAAAACCCCAATACCTATATTATTCTATAAAAATGCATAAATTCAAATTTAAATTCACCAGGAAATTATTTACTACTCCCAAAAAGAACCAAATTCGTATAAGAAGAAAAATAAAAATGAATTTCATTGTTTGTAAAATAAATCTCTTTTCCACTAAACAAATCTACAAGTTTAGTACTACCTTTAGCATCAAAGTACAAAACAACATTAGTTTCCGATGGATAAGGGTAAACTACAACTAAAGCAAAATTAGTTATATTGTACCTAACGAAAGAAACAACTCTACTAGGTAGAGAATTACTTACAATCTCCATATCTCCATTTACAAAAACATCCTTAGAGTTTCTAATGTAAGAAACTTTCAAAAAGTGATTAAAAACTGAATCTTTATTATACTTTTGGTACTTTAGGTTTATTACAGGATCTGGGTTAACGTAAGTCCAAGGATTTGACTTAGTAAATCCAACGTTACTACTATCATCCCAAACCATAGGATCTCTATAAGCCATATCTCCCCTTAAGTAAGGTGAATTGATCATTCCTATTTCATCTCCGTAGTATATAAAAGGGTTTCCTGGCATAAAAAACAAAAGAGTATAGAAAAGTTTTAACCTTTCAAAGTTATCAGGTCTTCTGAATATAAGATTGTGAACTCTTGTAACATCATGATTTGACGAAAATGGATAAAAAAACTTCCAATTTTCTATACTTCCTGTAATATCTTTCATTCTTTTAAAGTACTCATAAAATTTACCTACCTTAGGGCCATACCCCACAGTTGAAGCCAAAACTTCTCTAAGCTCGAAATCAAAACAACCATCAAGAGAATTTTTATACTTGTAAACTATGTGGTTACCAGTCCAAACTTCACCAATATTAAAAGAATCTGGATTAACTTTTTTACAAAAACTATTGAAATTTCTTAAAAACATTATAGTTTCTTCGGTATCAGCCTGTCCTTCACCAGGTCCAGTCTCTATAAGGTATCTGACAGCATCTAACCTAAACCCACCTATTCCCATCTCAAGCCAATACCTAGCTATTTTGTAAATCTCATTTACAACTTTAGGGTTTCTAAGATTCAAATCAGGCATACCACTCCAAAAAGCACTGTAATAATATTCTTTCCTTAACCTAGAAAAAGACCATACCTCCCAAGGAGAATTACCCCTAATCCAAGGTTTTGACCACCCAACTTTACCCTCAATAACTGGCATCTTAGTAACCCATATGTACCAGTCACTAAAAAATTCATCCCTTACCTCAGACTTCTTAAACCATTCTATCTCAGAAGAAGTATGGTTAATAACTAAATCAAGAAGTATCTTTATGTTTCTTTTTTCAGCTTCTTCAATTAATCTTTTAAGATCATCAATAGTACCAAACTGCGGATTAACACTGTAATAATCTACAACATCGTACCCATGGTACGATGGAGAAGGAAAAGTAGGATTAAGCCATATACCCCCAACACCCAGTGAGCTTATATAATCCAATTTCTTAATTATACCTACCAAATCACCTATACCATCACCATCACTATCGTAAAAACTCCTCGGAAATATCTGATAAAATGAAACTTCCCTATACCAAATAGGGAAAGAAAAAGATTTAGCAAAAAACAAAATCAAAAAAACTAAAATAACTTTTTTCATAAACACCAGTATGAAAGATTACCAAAAAGCATTTCAAAAAACTAAAAAGAAATTATACTCAAAGTTAGGTATAAGTACAAAACTAAAAGCAGGATAACTAAACAAACTACAAAAATAATTAAAGGTTTAAACACAAAAAAAAGAATACTAGCACATTTACCACTTTGGTAAACTTTTTTTAATCTTATATACCTAAAAGTGAAAAATAAAACTAAAAGACCTAAAAGTACTATGAAAACCAAAACGTTAAAAAGAATTTTATTTGGAATGAGGAAAAAAATAAAGTACGAAGTAAAAAGAATAACAACAAAAACCACAGAGAATACAATTATTACATCAAGTAAAATAAACATCATACTTTAAACTCTAACCTTATTAATCTTATCATAAGTTCTATAGCTTTTAGAGAAGCAGAGCTTCTTATTTTTTCTCTATTACCAAACAGTTTTAGTTCTTTAGTTAGATATTTACCGTTATCAAGCATGGCAACGATATAAACGGTGCCAACTTCTTTTTTTGAAGAATCACTACTAGGTCCTGCAATACCAGTAACTGCAATTGAAGCGTTACTTTTAAAAAGCGAAAGAGAATTTTTAGCCATTTCTATAGTTGTTTCAATACTTGTAGCAAAATACCTTTCTAAAGTTTCTTCCTTTACTTTAAGGACTGATACTTTAGAAGTATCAGAGTAAGATACAATTCCACCCAAAAAATACTCAGTCGAGCCTGGTACAGAAGTTATAATTTGCGAGAGATATCCTCCCGTCATGGATTCAGCAATAGATAAAGTAAGTTTAGCTTTAGTAACTTCCTTCTTAAATATTGAAGGAATATCTTCATAATCATCAGACAAAAAGAAAATAGAATCTTCTTTTTTAAACTCTTTGTTTAGAAATTCTATAATCTGATTTTTTTTGTAGTCGTATTCGTTAACATTTAAGTAAAAAACAACATCAACAACGCCGTAATCTGCTATAGTACTATACTCAATTCCTTTAAAACCAGATATAACCTCATCAACCTTAGATTCCGGTACCCCAAATATCTTTACAAAAAATTCCTTTTTAGTTTTCTCTAAAACTTTTTTAGATATATAATCCTTAAGAAAGTTATTAAACATTAATCTCATTTCTTGCGGTACACCAGGTAAAGAAACCAAAATTTTACTACCCTTAGTAACAATATACCCTGGAGCTGAACCAATCTCATTTTCAATAACAATTCCACCTTTGGGAATGTAAGCCTGCTTAACATTTATTTGTGGCATCTCTATACCAGCATACTTTCTAAACTTCTCTTTTATCTTTTCTAAAATCTCTTCAGAAAGGACAAACTCAACCCCCAAAAACTCACTAACGCAATCCCTCGTAAGATCATCAGCAGTAGGACCTAAACCTCCTGTAGTTATTATAAGATCAGTATTATCGTAAGCAAACTTAAAAGCATCAATAATTTCCTTTTTATTATCACCAACACCAATCAAAAACCTAACATCAACTCCCATCATTCCAAGTTGCCTTGAAAGAAAATTAGAATTAGAATCTAAAACAAATCCCTTAGTTATCTCAGTACCTATTGCTATTATACTACATTTCATAAGTATATATTTTAAAAACTAAAACTACAAAAATAAAACTAAAATAATTTGAGATTAATTAAAAAATCTTTTATAATTCCTTACAATCGGGGGTAAAATGAAAAAATTTTTAAAACTCATTTTACTCATAACAATAATACAAACAGACCTCAACGCAAACATTGTATACCTATTTCCAACAAATTACATCGAAAAAAAAGGAGAAACAATAGGAATAGTTTTCGAAGAGGACTTTAAAGTAACCTTGATTAAGGTATCA
>CALFVP010000049.1 GCA_937928175.1 uncultured bacterium
GCGAAGAAGAAATCGAAAAGGTAAGAGAAAGAATAAAGAGATACGATCCAATAGGATGTGGAAGTAAAAACTTAGAAGAAGCACTAATAACTCAACTTGAAATATTTTATCAAAACTTTCCACAAAAAGAAATAGTCAAAAACATAATACAAAACGATCTATCTCTTTTGGCAACGGACAGTAAAGAAGTACAAAAAAAGTATAACCTTTCTGAAGATGATTTGGAAAATATAAAAGCAATAATAAGATCTCTAAACCCAAAACCAGGAGCAAATTTTTCAAAAAGTCCATCATTCATCTTACCAGAAGCAATAATAAGAAAAACAAGTGATGATGATCTAGAAATAGAGTTCAACGATTCATACATACCAGTACTTAGAATAAAAAGAGAATACGTAAAGGCAGTAAAAGAAACAAACTCAAAAGAACTAAAAGAAAAAGTAAACAGAGCAAAAAGTATAGTACTAGCACTGGAATACAGGAAAAACATTTTAAGAAAAACCATAGAAAAAATTCTAACACACCAAAAAGACTTTATTTTAGGAAAACAAAGATATTTAAATCCACTCACAATAGAAGATATATCAAGTGAACTAGGAATAGCAATATCTACGGTAAGTAGAGCAGTAAAAGATAAATTTATCTTAACACCCATAGGTCTATTACCATTGAAGTACTTTTTCTCAAGATCTAGCAAAAGCATAAACAACCAAAAAGTATCCATAGATAAAGTAAAAAAAATGATAAAAGAGATAATAGAAAATGAAGAAAAACCTCTAACGGACGAAAAAATTGCATCCATACTTGTAAACAAAGGAATAAAAATATCAAGAAGAACGGTAACCAAATACAGAGAAGAAATGGGAATACCCGCCGCATACAAAAGAAAAAAATGAAAGAAATATACATTGTATCAACACCTATAGGCAACTTACAAGATATCACCCTCAGAGCCTTAGAAACACTAAAAAACGTAGATATAATACTATGTGAAGATCCAAAACACCACTTAAAACTTCTAAATCACTTTGGTATAAAAGGTAAAAAACTTTTAAAAATAACTTCATCGAATGAGAAAAATAGCGTAAAAGGAATATTAAAATTACTCGATGAAGGTAAAAAAATTGCTTTGGTAACAAACGCAGGAACACCAAACGTCTCAGATCCGGGTGGAGAAATAGTAAGATTACTGTACAAAAAAGGAATAAAAGTTACACCTATTCCAGGTGCATCATCACTAACCACAGCACTATCAGTTTCTCCAATACCTACACAAAAATTCATATTCTACGGATTCATACCAAAAAACGTAAACAAAGTAGAAAAAATAATAGAAAAAGCAAAAATACTAAAAATACCAATAGTATTCTTCGTACCACCTAGGTACGTAAATAGTTTACTAAAACTTTTATGTAGCAAATACCCAAATTCCGAAATAGCAATATTCAAAGAGCTTACCAAAATAAACGAAGAAATATTTTTGGACAATCCATGTAACATGGAAATAGAAGAAAAAGGAGAATTTGTAGCTATTGTAAAAGTTTAATCTTCCTTTCTGTTTGAAACTATACTATCCAATTGAATTAACGCTGCAACATTTTTTTCAACCATTTTAACTTTATTCAGAAGATCATAAGAATTTTTCTCTTCCTCAACTTGTTCTTCAACAAACCATTGCAAGAAATTCTCTGTAGCTTTATCCCCTAACTTTTGGGACAAATCCACAAGCTCGTATATTTTACTAGTTATATAAACTTCGTGTTGGTATGCCGACTCAACAGCTCTCAATACAGAATCCCAACTGTGTACAGGTTCTTTGATGGGCAAAAGTTTAACAGTACCATTCTGTAAAACAATATAATCGAAGAATTTCATAGCATGTTTAAGCTCTTCTTTACTTTGAATTTTCATCCACTTAGCAAATCCTGATAATCCCAAACTTTCAAAATAAGCACTCATAGATAAATAAAGGTAAGCAGAGTAAAGTTCTTCGTTTATCTGTTTATTTAAAGCATCTTCCATTTCTCTTTCAAGCATAACCTACCTCCGTGAATAATAAAAATACAAAACGAAACAAAAAAAATCAACCAAAACTTAATCTAAGTTCCTTCAGACCAAGATGATAAATACTTTTCTTGCTCTTCTGTAAGTAAATCAATACTTATTCCCATTGACTTAAGTTTTAACCTTGCAACTTCCTTATCTATCTCCTGAGGAACAGAAAAAACACTATTAGAAAGATTACCTTTATTCTTGACCAAAAATTCACAACATAACGCCTGATTAGCAAACGACATATCCATAACACTAGAAGGGTGACCTTCAGCATTAGCAAGGTTAACCAACCTTCCTTCACCAAGAAGGTAGATTTTTTTACCATTAACTTCATACTGAGTAACACCATTTCTTATTTCAACCTTAGAATTAGAGATTTTCTCCAATTCTTTGACGTTTATTTCAACATCAAAATGTCCTGAATTTGCTATTATAGCACCATCTTTCATATTCAGTAAGTGTTCTTTTGTTATAACATTCTTATTACCAGTAACAGTAACAAAAAAATCACCTATTTTGCTAGCTTCACTCATAGGCATAACCTCAAATCCATCCATAACAGCTTCAAGAGCTTTTATAGGGTCAACTTCAGTTATTATAACCCTAGCTCCCATACCTCTAGCTCTCATTGCAACTCCTTTACCACACCACCCATACCCAGAAACAACAAAGTATTTTCCAGCAATAAGTCTATTAGTACTTCTCATTATTGCATCTACGGTACTTTGACCAGTACCATACCTATTATCAAACAAATGTTTAGTCATAGCATCATTCACAGCAATTATAGGATACTTCAAAACTCCTTCTTTTTCCATAGCTCTAAGTCTAATAACACCAGTCGTAGTCTCTTCAGTTCCACCTATAACATACTTAATATTCTCTTGCATACTTGAATGCAAAGTTGAAACTAAATCAGCACCATCATCTATTGTAATATTTGGTTTTTTAGACAAAACTTCTTTTATATGGTCATAGTAAGTTTCTCTATCCTCTCCCTTTATTGCAAAAACAGGTATTCCAAAATTTCTAACTAAAGCTGCAGAAACATCATCCTGTGTAGAAAGAGGATTTGATGCACATAAGTAAACATCAGCACCACCCTCCTTAAGAGTTATAACTAAATTAGCAGTTTCAGTAGTAACATGTAAAGCAGCACCTATAACGATTCCCTTTAATGGCTTCTCCTTCGAAAATCTTTCCCTTATCATCCTAATAACAGGCATATCTCTATAAGCCCATTCTATCCTTCTACTCCCAACATCCGACAAACTTATATCTTTTATATGATACTCCATAACTCCCCCCAAAAAAAACCTAAATATATTAAAAAAAATAAACAAAAATAATCCAATAAACTACCATAACTTAAATAATTTTTTACAACAATTTGACTTTAAACAAAAAAATCAAATATAAATATCTTTGATGTTCGATATAAAAATAAATAAAGTACTCAAACACAAAATATTAGATTTACTTAACCAAGAACACATACTAGGAGACAAATTCCTTAATAACCTTGAAGAACTATACAATTCATTGAATGGAAACGAAAAAGAAAACTTTTTTTCACTACTTCTATACCTTTTATCCCATTTAGAATTTCCTGAAGATGTGGCCAGAGAACATTGGGAAAAAATAAAAGAGAGACATAAAGAATTAATACAAAAACTAGGAAGGAATATAAGTATAAGAACGTCAGTAATAGACTATTTTACTTACGGAAACGATATTATCAAAAAGCCTGTAGTTATAGAAATATTCCTATACGATTCATCAGAAATGAGAATATACGTTGATGAAATGACAGGAGTTTACAATTACAGATACTTTAAAGAAGCATTATGGAGCGAATACAAAAGATCAGAAAGGTATAACTTAATATTTTCGTTAGCAATAATAGATATAGATGATATGAAAAGAATAAACCTAAAATACGGTGATGAAAAGGGTAACATAGCAATAAAGACACTAGCTAGAGTGATAGATTTAAACAAAAGGGGAGAAGATATTGTATGTAGGTATGGGGGAGATGAGTTTGTGATACTTTTACCTGAGACTAGCAAAGCTGGAGCAATAGCATTCATAAGCAGAATAAAGAGAAAATTAGCAGAAGAACTTAAAGAAAAAAATATTGAGTTAACGGTAAGTGTAGGAATAAGTGAATTTCCAACTGACACAAGGGATCCTTCAGAGCTTTTAGAATTAGCAAATAAAGCTCTTTACAGTGCAAAACTAAACGGTAAAAACCTAATAACTGCTTGGAGTAAAGATCTACATCAATAAAGAAACAATTTTCTTCAAGTTCAAAGCCATCTCATTTAGTCCCCAAACGAAATCCACTGCACCAATCTTTATAGCACTTTTAGGCATACCAAAAATAGTCGAAGATTCTTCATCTTGAGCAATAGTAATACCACCAACATCGTGAAGTTTTTTAAGTCCCCTAGCACCATCAGATCCCATTCCTGTCATTATTACACCTATAGCATCTTTACCAACAGAATAGGCAATACTGTCAAATAAAAGATCACAAGAAG
>CALFVP010000050.1 GCA_937928175.1 uncultured bacterium
AGGGAAGGTGAATGTGGAGGATGTAGTAGTATTGATTGTGGTAGTTGTTATGTAAGAAACTTCGTTTCTTCTCTTAAGGGTAAGAAGTTGCTTGATGTTGGGTGTGGTGTAGGAATATTTTTAGAGGTTGCTAAAACGAGAGGGTACGAGGTTAAGGGTATTGATTTCAATAAAGATGTACTTCACTTTGTTTCTAGTTCTGTAAGAGATAGTATAATTATATCTGACTTTAACCAATTTGATACCAAAGAGAAATTTGATATTATAACTATGTGGTATGTTATTGAACATTTACCTAATCCAGATGAGATTATAAAAAAGGTTTGGGGTATGCTTAAGTATGGTGGAATTTTTGCTATATCTACTCCTAATGGGTATGGTGCTAGTGTTAGGTTTAATCCTAGGTGGTATTATTCTGTTGTGCCTAGGGATCATATCTTCGAGTTTTCACAAAATGCTATTTCAATTTTACTTAAGAGAAATAGTTTTAAGGTGTTGAATTTTGTTAATACTGGTTTTCACCCAGAAAGAGTTATTAAAATACCAGTTTTAAGAAGTTTGTTTGGACTTTATCAAAGGATGTTTAACCTAGGTGATACTTTTGAGGTTTACGCTGTGAAAAGGTTTTATTGAATGAAATTTTTTATTCTACTTACCGTTTTTTCCTTGCCTAAAAGTTTTATAACGTGTACAAGTCCTGGACTTACTTTTCTGTTTGTAAGTACTATTCTAAGAGGTGGACCAAATTGTTTTAGTTTTATTCCGTATTTTTCTGGTATACTTCTTATTATTGTTTCTCCTTCTTCATCTGGTTTTAGAAGTATTTCGTCAATTGAGTTTATTAAATCCTTGAAACATTTCTTTATTGTTTCGTCTATTAGGTTTTCTATGTTGAATTCTTTGTCTATTTCTATTTCTTTTGGTACGTATATTCTTGTTTCGTTGTAGAATTCTTTTAAAGTGTTTACTCTCGTTTTGTATACTTCGAATGCTTTTATTAAAAATTCTTCTGTTAGCTCTTCTTCTAAGTTATTTTCTAACAAAAATATTTTGTAGTATTTTAGGAATTTATCTGGTGTTAACATCCTTATGTGTTCACTGTTTACCCATAACATTTTTTGATCATCGAATACAGCATTTGATTTGTTTAGGTCTTTTATGTCAAAAAGTTCTATAAGTTCTTGTACTGTAAATATTTCTCTATCTCCGTAGGACCATCCCAATCTTGCTAAATAGTTTATTATACCTTCGGGTATAAATCCTTCTTTTCTATAGTATTCTATGTTTGTTGATCCTTCTCTTTTTGATAGTGGAGATTTATCTTTATTTAGTATTAGTGGAAGGTGAACAAATTTAGGTATTTGAAAACCTAAAGAATTGTATATGAGTATCTGTTTTGCTGTGTTTGTTATGTGATCTTCTCCCCTTATTACATGTGTTATGTTCATGAGGTGATCATCTATTACTACTGCAAAGTTGTATGTAGGGCTTCCATCTCCTTTTATTATTACGAAATCGTCAAGATCAGTAAATGGAACTTTCACTTTTCCTTTAACAGTATCTTCAAATTCTATGTAATCGAATTCTCCTATGTCAAACCTTATTACGTAATCGGTTTGTGGTTTTTCTTTTCTTCCTCTGCATTTTCTATCGTACTTTATTCCAAATTTAGCGTTAGGATTGTCTTTTTGTCTTTGGTATATTTCTTCTCTTGTGCATGTGCAGTAGTACGCTTTCCCCATTTCTATTAGTTTTTGTGCGTATTCTTTGTATATATCAAATCTTTCACTTTGAAAGTATATTTCATCCCATTTAAGTCCTAGCCATTCTAAGTCTTTTTTTATACCTTCTACAAACCTTTTTTCAGATCTTTGTAAATCTGTGTCTTCAATTCTTAGTATGAATTTACCGTTGTTTTTTCTAGAGTACAGATAATTGAAAACTGCTGTTCTAACGTTACCAAGGTGTAAATACCCCGTTGGACTTGGTGCAAATCTTAAAATTACCATAACGTACAATTTTCATTTTTAATGAAAAGGTTATTTTCTTTCAAATACCTAGTATTTCAAATACCTAGTATATTCCTATTTTCCCCAAATTTTTTTACCTTTTAGTATTTTTTTTATTGTTTGAAATACCGCGTTTAGGAATGATAGTTCTGTTAAAAATGGGTAAAAGATCCAAAATTTTGCTGGTTTTCTAATATATCCAACAATTGCTTCTATAAATAGTGGTACGATAAGTAAACATTTAGCAGCAAAAGTAAATAGTTTTATTTTACTTATTTTTTGGTAAAATTCTCTTTCTAGATTTTCATAATCTCTATTTAGTCTTCTGTTTTTCTTTTTTATGTAAGTTGATAGTTTTCCATCTTGTTTATGTACTAATCCCGTTTCGACTATACTAAATAGGTATCCATTTTTGAGTATTCTGTAACATACATCGGTATGTACAAAAGGGTCATATTTGACTTTTAGCAGTATTTCTTTCTTTATAAAACAACCGTTTGATCCTATAGGTGGCATTTGGTTTAGATCTAAAAATTTAATAATTTCGTATCCATCTTTTTTTACTGATTCGAACTTGGCATCTGTCCACCTTAAAGAGAGGTAATTGAATCTTTCGTACATTCCTAAGGATATTGCAACTATGTCATCACCTGAAAGCAATCCTAATTGTTGGGTAAAAATATCATCTTCTTTACTGAAAAAATAGTATTTTGGTTGGGATATAGCAACGTTTTCGTTTTCAATTAAGGGAATTACCATTTTTTTGAAAAAGTTTCTATCCTCAAGAAAATTGTCAGCATCTATTAAAGCAATTATATCTCCTTTTGAGTTATTTATTCCAATTACTCTTCCTTTTTCTTCTATTCTAAAAGGATTATTTATAATACTAACTTTGTACCTTTGTACTATTTCTATTGTACTGTCAGATGAATTTCCGTCTATTATTATAACTTCAAACTTATCTTTTGGATAATTTTGCCAAAAAATGGTTTCTAAACATCTTTTTATTGTATTACTGTTGTTGTATGTAGGTAAACAAACACTTATTGTTGGTAGCATGTTATTTATTAAACCTCTTTTGGGATAGTATCATTTTCTTGTAATACTTTTCTTCTTCTTTGTATTCTTTAGTTAGAAAACCTTTTATAAAATAAAATCCGTAAGTTAGGTGGGTGAAGAATGTACCTAACGCTGTTAGAATAGTAGCTATTGGATTTAATCTTAGTGAAAAAATAAAGGTAAGAAGGAAATAAATTGAGATAGTAGATATGTATACTTTAAGTATTATGTCTGAGAAAAGTGATAGAATAGCTCCAGATACTATCCCCAATAAAAAAATAGAGGGTAAGAAGAATTTTATTTTGAGAGAGTTTTCTGGAAATTTTTTTGCGAAGAATCCTCTGTGAAATGCGTAGTTAGCTACCTGTTTGAAGTGATCAAAGAATATTGTTCTTCTGTGATGGTACACTACTACATTTGGACTAAATATCATTTTGTATCCAGCTTTTTTAATTTTGATACTAAATAGTGAATCTTCTCCTGATGTATATTGGTACAATCCCTTAAAGCCTTCTACCTTGTTGAATACTTCTTTTTTCACTATGTAGTTGACACCATGTATATCATCATATTCATGTTCCGATTCGTTTGTTAAGGTAAATTTTTTTCTTATGTTACCACTTACAATTGGTGATGAATATATGTATCCTGATATTTTTGACAAAAATGGTTCATCTTCTGGAGTTATTGCTGGTCCACCTACTACTCCTATTTTTTCATCTCTATAAAGTATCTCTATTGCATTTTTCAGCCAGTCTTTCCTAGGATAAGCATCATCGTCTATAAAAGCTATTACTTCACCTTTAGATAATTGTACACCTATGTCTCTTTTTGCTGAAAGTTTTCTAGGTCCAGGTACTATTTTGATGTCAATTTTATCTGAAAGTTTCTTATCGGTAAAATTTTCTTCACTTACTACGATTATTATTTCAAAATTGTCGTATTCTAAATTTTCGTAATGTTTAATAGCTTCTTCTATGTATTTTCCAATTCTTACCGCTGGTATTATTATAGATACTTTCGGTTGATTCATATTAGTAAAGTTTAGAATGTAGAATTATAGTTTTTAATTTGTTTAAAATTCAATTTTAAGTTACTGATATTTTTTGTTTTATTATAATTTAGGGGGTATTATATGGAATGTATATCGTGTGGTGCTAGGATAGATGAGAGTAAGTATAAAGATGTTCACTATTCTAGGTACAGTCAAATGAATTACAAGTT